>JANMTA010000497.1:0-7705 GCA_031389965.1 Betaproteobacteria bacterium | reverse complement strand
CCCTACTTCGGTTCTCTCGGACGTCGGCGGCGCTTTTTCGCCATCGAGCACGCCGACACACCCTGCCTCCATCCTGGCATTTGCGTGACAGCTTTGTAATCTGAAAGTCATGTGCTCGTCAGTGTTGCTGCCGCAAACTTGGCGCGCAAGCGCAACTTGCGGACGGCACCGGGAAACCGATCTATGGGCAACGCGCCCCCCAGGGTGCACCCATGTCGTTAGCCCCCAAGCCTGTGTCAATCAGGAGAAGACAATGAACACCAAAATCGAGTCTGCAACCAGATCCAATGGCAATAACGCGGCGCGGCAAGCACGAGAATCGGACGAGCTGGATTCGGCGTCTGGCAACCGCGCCGTGCCGCGCGAGCAACTGATCTCGGAAGCCGCTTATTTCCGCGCCGAACAGCGCGGCTTTGCGCCCGGCAAAGAGATGTCTGACTGGCTCGATGCGGAAGCCGACGTGGAACGCATGCTGGAAAGTGGCCCGGCAGTGTCGAGCATCATGTAACCCACTCGTCCGCCCGGCAATTCCTGGTTTCGGCGGCGGTAGATGCCGAGGGGCAGAGCCTTGCAGAAATGTAATCGACGAGTCATGTTGTCGACGACTGTCGGCGCGCAGACTGGGTTTCGTCCACAGCATTTGGATAGGCAAGATTCCCCCTCTAATCCCCCTGGAAAAATTTCCATGAAACTTAAAACCATCGCCTCGGCGGGCCTGTTCGCCGCCATAGCCGCCCTGTCCATGGGCGCACAAGCCGCTGCGGATACGGATAAAGCCACTCAAGCCAAGGCTCCGGTTGCCGACACGCCGGCTGTCAGGAAGCTGAAGCCCCACTCCCACGTCGAGGTAAAGACTGGTGTGCCGCAGAACGTACCGGAAGCCAAGGCGCACAAGCCCGATCCTGCCAAAGACAAAAGCAAGCACTTTCATCCCCGGGACGGCAAGACCTGACCATTGCGAGGCCCAATTCCGGGGCCTCGGCGTTTCCATGATGAACGACCGAAAACCTGCTGAACACGGCAACCGCTGCTCATGTCGCCTGTTGGCGGACCTTGTCGGCTGCAAGCCCGAGACGATCCGCTTCAGCTACTGCCAGGTGGTGCTGATGAAGCACTGGATCATCGAATGCAACCACGGCTGTCATGACGAGATCGTACAAGCGGCGCGCAGCGATAAATGGCATGACATGGGGCCGATCGACCCGGTGGCGGCGATCCTGATCAGGAACGGCTGAGCGGTATCCCATGCCGTCGTTAGCCCCCCGGAATCCGAAGGATTGAAATGTCCATCATCTTGCCGGTGAGTCCTCGACAACTGCGATGGATGCTCGCTCGAAAACTGGGCGCCACCGCGATCGCCATCAGCATCGTGGCCGGTGGCGCTGCGTACCTGGTCGAAACCCGCCGCGCCGAGCAGATCGCACTCGAGCGCGCCACCGATGGCGCTCGACACTTCGAGTCTCCCGCCATGCAACTGGTCATCGACGGCAAAGCCCCAGCGGAACACGGTGCCCTCGACAACCTGCTGGATCGAAGCCGGTTTGTCGGCATTCGCGTATTCAACTCGGAGAGAGCGCCGATCTACGAGACATGGGCGGATATTCCGACCGCTCTCCTCGACGCGGCCCGATCTCTGCCGCATGAGTGGCCCGGACGCGGTCAAACCCATCGGAACTGGATCGACGTCGCTGGAGAACGGCTGATTCAAGTCGTTTTGCCCTTGTTCGGAGCGACTGGAACGCTGGCGGGATATGTGGAAGGCGTCAGCCGCCTCGACGAGCAGACCCTGCGGACGCAAGCGGAGCAAGTCCGCAATGGAGCCCTGACGGCGGCTATGTCTGTCCTGGTCACGGCACTGCTTCTCTACCCGCTGCTGCTGGCCATGCTGCGACGGTCGACGGGGCTGTCCATTCGCCTGCTGGATTCCAACCTCTCCCTGTTGCGCTCCTTGGGTAACGCCATCGCCAAGCGGGATTCCGACACCGATGCGCACAACTACCGGGTGACGTTCTATGCCGTGGCGCTCGCCGAGGCCATGGATTTGCCGCAGCAGGAAATTGCGGATCTGGTCGGCGGCGCCTTCCTTCATGACGTAGGCAAGATCGGCATTCCCGACCGCATCCTGCAGAAGCCGGGCAAGCTGACGGCCGATGAGTTCGAGGTCATGAAAACCCATGCCCTGCTCGGCATCGAGATCGTCGCCGATAACCCATGGCTGGCCGGTGCCGCGCTGACCATTCGGCATCACCACGAGCGTTTCGACGGAACCGGTTATCCCGATGGCCTGCGCGGCGAGGCGATTCCCCGCGCTGCCCGGATCTTCACGGTGGTCGATGTGTTCGACGCCCTGACCTCGGAACGGCCGTACAAGCAGACGATGGCGCTGGTCGAGGCGCTGGCCATCATCGAAAGGGATTCCGGCCGGCAGTTCGATCCGGCGGTTGTTGAAGTTTTCAGGGTGATTGCCGCCGACTTGTACGCGAGGGCTGCTCAGGCCGGCGGCGCGGAACTTCGCCAGGAACTGCCTGCGGTGCTTTCCCGCTACTTCAAGACCGACGCGGCCTCCTGAGGAAGCGCGTTCATTTCGATTCGGCTTGACTCAGCCGGCGATCCAAAACCATTCCGCAGCGAATGGCGATGCGTCAATCCGCCTGCGGGCCTTCGAGCACATAGCCCATGCCGCGTATCGTGCGGATCAACTTGATGTCGAAGGGATCATCTATCTTCGATCGCAATCTGCAAACGGCAACATCGACGACATTGGTGTCGCTGTCGAAGTTCATGCTCCACACTTGAGAGGCAATCAGCGACCGTGTCAACACTTCGCCTTGTCGCCGCAAGAGCAGATCGAGCAAGGAGAATTCCCTGACCGTCAGATCGATACGGGTGCCCGCCCGGGTGACTCGCCGTCGCATGAGGTCGAGTTCCAGGTCTCCGACTCTCAAGATATCAGGCTCGCTGGAATTCCCGCGTCGCAACAGGGTGCGTACCCGGATAACAAACTCGGAGAAGGCAAAAGGCTTGAGCAGATAGTCATCCGCACCGAGTTCCAGATCTTTCACCCGATCGCCCACCTGGCCCCGAGCGCCAAGAAACATGATGGGCACCCCGCTGCCTGCTTGCCGTATGGCCTTCAGCACGCTCCAGCCATCCAGGCTGGGCAGCACCACGTCGAGTACCACCAGATCATAGGTTTCGGTCAGCGCAGAATGCAGTCCTTCACTCCCGTCGCGGATCAGTTCGACCCGGAATCCAGCCTCCGTGAGCCCCTGTTTCAGATAGGCGCCCATTTTCGGATCTTCCTCGACGATCAAAATTCTCATAACGCGCCTTCGCTCGCTGGAGCGAGCCTGAGTCGAAATCTTCGGAGACGCCACGGGTTCGATGCCAGTTTCCGTCCAGCTTTGGATTGAAAAAGCCGGCGCGCTGGGCGCCGGCTTTTTCGGTAACACGCAGCCAGCTCAGAGGCTTCGGTGGTTCTGCGGTTGATATCCGCACAGCCACAGATTGCCGGCATCGAAGTCGAGCGGTGTAGCACCCTCTCGACTCGGCGTCACGATCAGTAGGACCGATGCGTCTTGTGCAGCAATTCGTCGACGCGCCAGATTTCGTTGCCGTTCATGATGATTTTCTTGCCATCCTTGGTTTCCATCGCGTGGCCGGGCGCCATGTAGGTGGCTTGACCAAATTTGTCTTCCATCCCCATTTTTCCATCCTTGAAGATGTAGACCGTCGAGCCATCTTTCAGCTCGATGGATTTCTCGACCCGGGCCTTATCCACAGCGAATGCGGAAGCGGTAACAGCACTCAACGCGGCAACCATCAGCAGTTTTTTCAACATTTTCATTCTCCTTAAGTAAATTGAACCTGCGATGCAAATGCTAATGCCGTGATCCTTACAGCCCCATTGCGCACAGATTACGGTTGCGTCCACGTAGCGCAATCTTCAGAACGGATGCGGCCGGATAAGGGGCGCAACAACAGGGAGAAATGGAGTTGTGTGCGGCAGCGCACGGACCTTGAGGAAGCCTGCTTCTATAAGTGACACTCGCCATGGGTCATGCGGACTCCGCCAGTGAGCGCGGTGACCAGCGGCGTAACCGGGGAACAGCGTTCCCAATCGTTGCCGTTGTGTTGGCCCTTTCACAGGGGTGAGCCTCAAATTTAAACTCTGCAAGGAATCCATACCATGGACACCTCAAACAGGACAGCCCTCGTTATCGCGTTTGCCGCCGCGGCCTTGCTGTTGCTGCTCTTCGGCGGCGGGATGGCGACCGGAACATTGATGAGCGGCGGGCTGATGGGAAGCGTGAGCATGGGCGGAATCAGCTGGAAGTGGCTTCCTACCTTGCTTGTCGTGGTATTGGGCGCCGCACTTTTCTCGGTCGTCCTCGGAAAGAAGTAAGGAAGAATCCGGACCGCCAGAAATCACGGCAAGGCCTGGCTACCGGTAATCGCACGTCACAGAAGTATGGATTTACTCAACCTCAAGGAAAAAACCACCATGAAAACTTCAATACTGCTTTCTGCAATCGTTGCCAGTGCCCTGGCAGCACCCATCGCATCTGCCCAGGACAGGCCCGCGCCGGCCAAGCCGGCGATGAACATGGACATGGAAAAGGACAAGGACAAACAGATGGCACCGATGCAGGACAACATGAAAAAAATGCAGCAGCAGATGGACAAAATCATGGCGACCACTGACCCGAAGGAACGCCAGAAGCTGATGCAGGAGCACATGCAGACCATGCAGGAAAACATGAAGGCGATGCGCAGCATGGGCGGCCCGATGATGAAGGGCGGTGGCATGGCAATGGGCGACAAGAAAGGCGGCGGGATGACGGGCGGTGACGTGAAGACGCGTCAGGAAGGGATGGAAAAACGCATGGACATGATGCAGATGATGATGGAACAGATGATGCAGCGCGATCCGGCGGCGAAGCCCATGGGCCACATGTAATCGGCAATCGAAAGCTTGGTGCCACCGCTAGTTCACAGCAAAACATGGCGAGACCCGCCAAAGGAGATGAAATCATGCATCAGCAACATAGTGCGTTCCTCGGGGTACTGGCAGCGGTTGCGGTTATTACCGCAGGCTGCGGCCCGACCGACGAGGGAATCGGCACGAAAGTCAAAACCAACCTCACAGCGGACGAAACGGTCAAGGCCGCACAGATCGATGTTGGCGTGCAGAAGAAAGTCGTCACCCTGTCAGGAACTGTCGATACTCCAGCCGTCAAGGAGCGAGCTGTCGCAGTGGCCCGCGGAACCGACGGTGTTGCCAATGTCGTTGACCAGATCACCATCAAACAGCAGGCCTCTGGCCCTGGCCCTGGTCACGGCAGCGAAATGAGGGGAAAAGCGATGATGGACGGTAAGGATCACCCTATGGGAGCAAAGCGCGAGTAGGTGCGCCCGCCGGGCAAAGGGATCAAAGTCATCGGCACCGTCAAAACATGGAAAGGGCAAACATGGAAAACAGCTTGCTATCTGAAGTTCTTGAGAAGGACCCAGAGCCGCGGGTGCAGCGCCGCCGGGTTCTGGAAACGGCGCTTGCGCTGGTTGCGGGCGGCGGTCTTCAATCGCTTGTAACGGCCGACGCGTTCGCCCAGTCGGGGAAGCCATCGACCTCGCACCAACATCGAATGGCCTCACCCATGCAGGACGCGATCAAAGCGTGTCTCGACTGTCACAGCATGTGTCTTCAGACTGCAATGAACTTCTGCCTTGAACGGGGCGGGCGCCACGTGGAGCAACAACACTTTCGACTGATGATCAACTGCGCCGAGCTCTGCCAGACGTCGGCTAACTTCATGCTGAGCGACTCGCCGTTGCATGGTCGTGTCTGTGCCATCTGCGCCGAGGCGTGCGAGGCGTGCGCCAAAAGCTGCGAGAAGGTGGGCGACATGCGCGAGTGCGCCGAAGAATGCCAACGCTGCGCCAAGAGCTGCAGGTCGATGACATGAATTTGCGCCGACGATTTCTGATTCCGGAAATCACGGCGCCCACGGACGCGACTGGTCAAGGTAACCAATAAGGCGAAGAACCATGAAGAAACTATTTCTGATCGTTGGCATCGCCATTGGAATGAACTCCGGTATCGCACTCGCGCAGCACGAGAAAATGCCCGGGCACGAGAGCATGTCCCCCGGCGACCATGCGAAGCACGAAAAGAAGGACCGCAACGCCGACAAGAAACAGCCGTCCAAGTCGGATAACAAGAAAAAGGACGGCGACGTCGACAAGAAGCGGCCGCCCAAGTCAAATGACAAGTAGCACGAAGGACACGATCAGCCATAGCGCAACGAAAGGAGCTTAATGATGAATCATACAGGCGGATGGATGGGAGGATGGGGGGGGTGGGGAGGCGGAGGTGAGGGGATGTGGGTTTGGACGGTAATCGGCGTACTGGTGGTGATCTTGCTGGTTGTCCTGATTGCGAAGGTGCTCAACAAAAAATCGTGAGTTCACGGAAAGCAACAACGCAACTTGGGATGGTTGGGCTGGGCCGGATGGGCGGCGACATGGTGCGACGGCTTATCAAGGGCGGCCATCAGTGTGTGGTCTTCAACCCCGGTCGCCTACGAGCGTCTCTTGAGCGACACCATGGTAGGCGACGGCTCCTCTTTGCGAGCCAGGACGGCGTGGAGGCCGCGTGGGCGGTCGTTCAACCCGTCTTGGGGTTGATATGACTCCCGTGCATGAATACCAACCCGGTACCTGGGGCCTGTCCGAGGCCGAGAACCTCACGGCGGCTGTGGCTGCGACAGTCCGGTCTGGCTGCTACCCCACGGCATAGACGGAGCATCAAGATGAATGAGGGACAAGTGATCTATCGAGCGCTCATCGGCGGCTTCGCGGCTACGCTCGTATTCATAGTGCTTCGCGTCGGCGACGTCGCGGCGAACCCCGCCCACCATCCCGGTGGGGAGGCGGCGGCCGCACCTGGCGCACCGGCAATGGCTCCCGGCGCCCCGATGGGTGCGCCCGCCGCCCCGCCCGGTGCTCCGGGAATGGCCCCGAGCGCGCCGATGGGTGCACCCGCGGCATCACCCGGCGCGCCGGCCGCACCGGGGATGGCCGGCGGCGGTATGGGCGAGATGATGGACAAGATGATGGGGCCGGCGTCGCCGGGGGGGTGCATGGGGGGAGATTGCGCGCCTGGTGGAACCAAGACTCCGATCTACCCCTCGCTGATGACGCTTCCTGCGCTCACTCCGGAAAAACGTGCCGAGATCGACGCGTTGGCGAGTCAGCAGATCAAGGAAGGCATGGAGCGACATGAAAAAGGTGCCGAGTCGCTCGACCGTGCCACGAAAGCGGGCGATCACGCGGCCATGCAGCACTCTGTCGGCATGATGCGTGAGGGCCTCGACGAGCTCGGAGCCGGAATCGCGGCACGGCGGGTCCTCCTCGAAGGCAAGGCGCCGCGCAACCTCGCACTCGACTGGTTCAAACGCGAGATGAACCTCGCGTCTCCCATTGCGCGCGAAGAGCCACGCGCTCTCCTCGGCATTCCGCCATTTCATCTCTTCACGATCGTACTGCTCATCGCGTTCGTGCTCTGGATGGTTGTCATGTACTTCTTCAAGATGCGCCGGGCGGCGGCGCTCTTTGGACGCCTTGAAGGCGGCTCTGGACAGCCGCCGCCGGGCTCTTCCCCGCCTCTCGCCGGAACGCCGGCGCCTCCACCAGCGGGAACGGC
>JANMTA010000362.1:0-2636 GCA_031389965.1 Betaproteobacteria bacterium | reverse complement strand
GGGGTCGATGTCGCGCGCCTTGAGCATGGGCACGATCCAGTCCGCCGTGTCATCAGCGCCGACTTTTGCCGGGCTGGCGGCCAGGCGCTCGCCCAGTTCGGCAATCGGCTGGCGCAGCAGCGTACCCGGGCGCTGGCCCTGGTCCATCAGGCGCTTGATCAGGCGCAGGTGCTCGACCTGCTCGGCCGGATAAACCCGTTCGCCGAAGGCATCGCGCAAGGGCTGCGGAAAGCCGTAGCGGCGCTCCCAGACACGCAGCGTGTCCTTGCCCAGTCCGGTGTCGCGTTCGACGGCGGCGATGCTGATTCCGCCGCCTTGGGCGGGCGAGGCTGCAACTTGAGTGTTGTCCATGAATTTATTTTATGTCCAAGACAAAGCGGTTGACAAGAAGAATTTATGGCCGTATCTTACGCTCAATCTGACTATTTGTCCAGGACAATATGATGCTCACCACGCGTATTATCAAATTGCTGACAGTTGCCGCCGGCCTTTTCGCCGCCCTGCCGGCTGCCGCCTCGACGTGCCCGCCGCTCCTCGATCATAGCTTCCCGCGCCTGCAGGACAGCGCCCCGCAGTCGCTTTGCCAGTATCAGGGCAAGGTCATCCTGGTGGTCAACACGGCGAGCTTTTGCGGCTTCAGCGGCCAGTATGAAGGCCTTGAGGCTGTCTATGACAAATATAAGGGACGCGGCCTGGTCGTCGTCGGCTTTCCGTCCAACGATTTCGGTGAACAGGAACCGGGCAGCAGCAAGGAGATCGCCGATTTCTGCCGCACGACCTACGGCATCAAGTTTCCGATGATGGCCAAGACCGACATCGCCGCGCCCAAGACCCACGCCTTCTACAAGCAGCTGATCGCCAAAAGCGGGACCGCGCCGAAGTGGAACTTCCACAAGTACCTGATCGACCGCAGCGGCAACACGGTCGAGAGCTTCAGCACCGTCACCGCGCCCGACAGCCGCAGCCTGATCGCGCAGATCGAGCGCCGCCTGGCCGAAAAACCCTGAAACCGCCTGCCCACTTTCCAAGGAGAACACCGTGAATGCACCCGAACGCTTTTTTCTTCCCGACATGCAGGCCAGCCCCGATCACCGCCAACTGGCCATCCAGCAGGTCGGCGTCAAGGGCCTGCGCTATCCGCTGGCCCTGCTCGATGCCGCCGGCGAAACCCATGCCACTGTGGCGACCATGGCGATGACCGTCGGGCTGCCGCCCGAGGTCAAGGGCACGCACATGTCGCGCTTCGTCGAGATGCTCGAACGCGAGCGCCCCGCGCTCAGCTTGCGCGACCTGCGCCAGATGTTCGCCGAAATGCTGGTGCGCCTGCAGGCCAACTCGGGCCGCATCGAACTGCGTTTCCCCTATTTCATCCGCAAGGCAGCGCCCGTTTCCGGCGTCGCCAGCCTGCTCGACATCGATGCCGGCATCGACGTCTGGGCCGAACCCGGCGGTGCGGTGGAAATGGCCCTGGCCGTGACGGTGCCGGTGACCAGCCTGTGTCCCTGTTCGAAGGAAATATCGGCCTACGGCGCGCACAACCAGCGTTCGCACCTGAGCCTGCGCGTGCAGTTGCGTGCCGACATGACGCTGGAAGAACTGGTACGCATCGCCGAAGAGCAAGCCTCCTGCGAGGTGTTCGGCCTGCTCAAGCGACCCGATGAAAAATGGGTCACCGAGCGCGCCTACGACAATCCGAAGTTCGTCGAGGACCTGGTGCGCGACATCGCGCTGCGCCTGCAGGCCGAGACGCGCATCGGCACCTGGTCGGTGGCCTCGGAAAACTTCGAATCGATCCACAACCACTCCGCCTACGCGCTGATCGAGGGTCGCAATGTTTGATCTCCTGATCGGCCTCGTCCTCACCGCCTGCCTCCTGCGCGCCGCCGCACGCCTGCCCGAGCGTGCCCGCGCACGCGCCATGCGGCCCGCAAACAAAAGGAGTGCATCATGAAAATCGCCGTCGTCGGCGCCGGCATCTCCGGCCTTTCCGCGGCTTGGCTGCTGAAGCGGCAGCATGAAGTCACCCTGTTCGAAGCCGGCGACTACATCGGCGGCCACACCCATACGGTGGACGTCGCAGTCGATGGCGCGCGCTTCCCGGTGGATACCGGCTTCCTGGTGTTCAACCATCGCACCTATCCGAACCTGACCGCGCTGTTTCGCGAACTGCAGGTCGACACCGTCGCCAGCGACATGTCCTTTGCCGTCAGCTTGGCGGAACCGGAGCTCGAATGGGCCGGCTCCAGCCTCGCCACCTTGTTCGCGCAAAAGCGCAACCTGGCGCGTCCCGGCTTCTGGCGCATGCTGCAGGACACCCTGCGCTTCAACCGCGAGACTGCCGCTGCGCTACCCGAGGTGAGTCTGGGCGACTATCTGACACGCGAGCGCTACAGCGCCGAATTCCGCGACTGGTACCTGCTGCCGATGGCCGCGGCGATCTGGTCCTGCCCGACGCAGGCCATGCTCGATTACCCGCTGACCACCTTCGTCCGCTTCGCCCGCAACCACGGCCTGCTGCAGGTCTTCGACCGGCCGCAATGGCAGACGGTCAAGGGCGGCGGCCGCCAGTATGTCGAGCGCATCGTCGCGGAACTGGCAGACGTGCGCCTGGCAACGCCGGTGAAATCCGTCCTGCG
>JANMTA010000337.1:0-1653 GCA_031389965.1 Betaproteobacteria bacterium | reverse complement strand
GCCCACGAACTCGGCATCGTCAGCGGCCTGGCCGACGACTATGCGTCGCTGATCCGGATGGCCGCGGCACGGGTGCGCGAACTCGCGAACAAGGTCACGCCGATCGGCGATGCGCCGGTGGCCGTCAGCATCGAGCCGGTGGAAGCGCGCAGCGCCAGCGGCCAGGTGCTCAGCCGCGAATGCATCGAGATCATGGAGCAGGCCATCCGCGCAGCCGCCGCCGCGCCGAGCCTCGCCGCCGCCCTTGAAGCCGGCTACCAGGCCTTCGGCAAGTCAGCCTGCACCGCAGCCGCCCGCGAAGGCATTACATCCTTCAAGGAAAAGCGCGCGCCGGATTTCGGCAAGACGAAGTAACCAAGGTGGCGGTGCAGCTCGCAAATCTTGCGGCTGACATTCAAAGAGTCGTCGTCCCGGCAAACGCCGGGAACCAGTCGGCGGCCGTTCCTGGATCCCGGGTCAAGCCCGGGATGACGGTCAATGGTGCGGCCGTCGGTTTAAAACTGACTCTGTACTAGCGCTGCGCCGCTGCCCAGGCCTCATAGCGGGCGCGGGTTTCCGCGTTGGGCGGGTAAAGGCCGGGCAGGGGCACGCCAGCCACGACCTGGGTCAGGATCCAGGCCTCGAAGCGCTCCTGCTCGACGGCTTCGGCCATCACCTCGGCCAGCAGCGCGGCCGGAATCACCACCGCGCCGTCGGCATCCGCCACCACAATGTCATTGGGCAGCACGGCGACGCCGCCGCAACCGATCGGCTCCTGCCAGCCGACGAAGGTCAGCGCCGCCACCGAAGGCGGCGCGGCGACACCCTGACACCAGACCGGCAGTCCGGTGCCGAGGACGCCTTCCACATCGCGCACCACGCCATCGGTGATCAGCGCGGCCACGCCGCGCTTCTGCATGCGCGAGCAGAGGATGTCGCCGAAGATGCCCGCATCGGTGATGCCCATCGCATCGACCACGGCAATGCAGCCGGCCGGCATCGCCTCGATCGCCGCCCGCGTCGAATTCGGCGAGGCCCACGAGGCCGGCGTCGCCAGGTCCTCGCGCGCCGGCACGAAGCGCAGCGTGAAGGCACGCCCGACCGCGCGCCCGGTTGCGCCATGCAGCGGCCGCGCCTGGCGGATCCAGACATTGCGCAAGCCCTTCTTCAGCAGCACCGTGGTCAGCGTCGCGGTGGTCACGGCGGACAAGACGCGAATCGTTTCTGCATCCAGCGGCAGCGGATCGGCACCCATGCAAATATCTCCCGTGTTGATTGCGGAAAACTCAACTACCGTATGCCACCGTCAGGGCGGCGATCATGTACGCGTGGTCATGCGCCCCCGCGCTTTCGCGCGCGCTGTGCATCGCCCACATGGGCGAACCGACATCGACGCTGGGCAGTCCCAGTCGTGCGGCGACGATAGGACCGATGGTGCTGCCGCAGCCCAGGTCGCCGCGATGGGAATACTGCTGGCAGGGCACGCCGGCCGTCGCGCAAAGTTCCATGAAGCGCGCCGCGGTTTCGGCTTCCGTGCTGTAGCGCTGGCTGGCGTTGCTCTTGATCACCGGCCCGCCATTCACCAGCACCTTGTGTTCGGGTTCGTAGGCAGCCGGGAAATTCGGGTTCCAGGCGTGGGCCATGTCGGCGCTGATGAAGAAGCTGCGCGCCAGG
>JANMTA010000327.1:0-6767 GCA_031389965.1 Betaproteobacteria bacterium | reverse complement strand
GGCTTGCCCTTCATTGCCCACTGTTTTCCGCCATCGTCGCGGGTGATGATGCTGTAGTCGCCAGTTGCGGCGTCGCCGGCGCCAGCCATCAGCGGCGGCCAGTTGGTGGCGCAGGGACCGTTGCACGCGCTTTTGCCGCCGGCATCCTTGTCGAAGGTGTACAGCGTCATGCCGTTGGCGCCGACCAGCACGCCGCTTTCGGTCTTGACCATGGGGCCGCCGGCCGTGGCACAAGCAGCAACGAACAGCGAAAGGGCAGCGGTAATTACAGAAACTTGCAAGATTTTCATGGTGATCTCCGTTCGGGTTTGGGGGTACTGCAGCTCATATACGAATGGCGAGCCGCATTTATTCCGTTTGTCCCGGCAAAAGTCGGCGCTGGCGCTACGGCGATTGCGCAAGGTTCCGGTCCGGATAGCGGCTCAGCCGCCACCGACACCACCCTTGCGCACGGTCGAGCCGACGAATCCTTGGTCTGCAAGACAGCTGTCGATCCCATCCCGTCTGTAGTTGTGAAGAATGGCGCGTTCGCACATCGCCTTCTTGTAATGCAGCTTTGCCGCGCAGTCGGTTGTGAACGCCCTGTTGAGCTCGTCGTCGATGCACGAACCCGCCGCGATCTCGTCATCGGTCTCCAGTTGCGACATGCAGTAATCCGCGATCCAGTGAATTTTCATTCCCGGAATGCGGCATGCGGAAGCTTCCGCGAAAACTGCCGGAGACATCGCTAGCGCCGCCAGAAGCAGGACATAACGAGGCGATCGCATGTGCCCATGCGGCCGCAAGCCGGCGAGTATCGGTGCCGCGGTTTTCACGGCTTGCGCCAGGTGATGCGGTAGATGGCCCCGGCATGATCGTCGGCGACCAGCAGCGAGCCGTCCGGCAGCACCAGCACATCCGCCGGCCGGCCCCAGGCCGATTCGCCCTGCAGCCAGCCGCTGGCGAAGTTTTCGTAGCTCACTGCGCGGCCATCCTTGACCCGCACCAGGGCGATGCGATAGCCGATTTTTTTCGAGCGGTTCCACGAGCCGTGCTCGGCAATGAAAATCTGGTTGCGGTACTCGGCGGGGAACATCGTGCCGTTATAGAAGCGCATGCCGAGGCCGGCGACATGGGGGCCGAGTTTCTGCGCCGGTGCCTCGAACTCGCCGCATTTGCGCCGTGCGCCGAATTCCGGATCGGGCAGGTCGCCGCCATGGCAGAAGGGGTAGCCGAAATGCAGCCCGGCGCGCGGTACGCGGTTGAGTTCGTCGGGCGGGCTGTCGTCGCCCAGCATGTCGCGGCCGTTGTCGGTGAACCACAGCGCGCCATCGACCGGGCTCCAGTCGAAGCCGACGCTGTTGCGCACGCCGCGGGCGAAGACCTCGCGCCCGGAGCCGTCGCCATTCATGCGCAGGATGGAGGCATAGGGGTCGCCGGAGTCGCAGATGTTGCAGGGCGCGCCGACCGGCACGTAGAGCTTGCCGTCGGGGCCGAAGGCGATGAACTTCCAGCCGTGGTGGGTATCTTTCGGCAGCGTGTCGGTAACAATGACCGGCGCCGGCGCCTTGTCGATCTGCCGGTCGATATCGGCGTAGCGCAGGATGCGATTCACCGCGCCGACATACAGCGCACCGTGCTTCCAGGCCAGGCCGCTGGGCAGGTTGAGGCCATCGGCGATGCGCACCACGGCACCCGCGCGATAGCCCGCATCGAAGCGCACCGCATGCACGCGGCCGGCACCCCGCGAGGCGACATACAGCACGCCACCTTTTTGGTCCGTGCCGCCCAGCGCCATCTGGCGCGCGTTATCCACCCGCGCCCAGAGTTCGATGGCAAAGCCCGGCGGCAGCTTGATGGTTTCCAGCGGCAGGGCGCCGGCAACCGCGGACCAGGCGAGCAGGGCGATGGCGAGCAGATGTCTCATGGGGTCCGTACCTCAAAAGTGCCCAAAGGGCCGCAGAGCGCTGGCGCTGGCGATACGCTGGTTCAGGCGCTCATGGAAATCAATTCGAGGCTTTCCCTGAATCGCTCCGATATCGTCGGGCACAAGGCTTCAGGTCACTGAAAGCGCCGTGTCCGCGACGATTCGTTGAGCCCCGTGGCCGGCCACGGGCTCATTTCACCGCAAAGCAATAGAACAGTCCGTCGCCGCCCGTGGGACGAATTTTTTCCAGACTGCAGCCCAGCGTCGGGTGGGACGAATTCCAGGAGACGGCCCATGGAGCGTCGAGGGGGCCGGCACGATCAAAATGGCCGGTCATCGCCGCGCCGTCGGCCCCGCTCTTGGTCCAGTTGCCGCAGGTCATGTCGGGAAACTGGGCACCCGGAAAGGCCGTTCCGTCGGGTCGCGAGCCGGTCAGAATGTCGTGCTTGTTGGGCTTCTCGGTGCGGCCGTTGACGGGCTGACCTTTTTCGTCCAAAGCGGTCAGCTTGGTCAGCTTGCTGCCAGGCGAGTGCAAGTCGTCGACACTCTGCGCGATCACCTCGCCCTTGGCGTTCTGCCAGGGGCCTGTACCGATTCTGTCGCGTGCATTGACGAAGTTGGTATCGGGCAATGTCGCTCCCTGGGTGCTCAGGTAGGCGCGCCAGGTACGATCACCGCCACCGGCTGCCGTTGCCAGCGACTGGCAGTACCGGTCGGCCCCCGCGAGGCCGCCCAGGTCGCCGCCCTTGCCGGGGCCGACGCTGGTCACGAAGAAGGTCATTTCCTTGGGGCCCGGCGGAATGCCTGCGCAACCCGCCACGCCAATTACGCCGGCCGCAGCCAGCCATGTCATTCTCACCATGCCTTGCATCACGTTCTCCTCTTGGTTCCCATGGTTTGTTAGGCCGATACGAAGCCCAGCACGCAACGGACTCGGCGACAACGATCCGCGCAGGATGAATCTTGCCGCAGTTGTCTGGAATCGGCAATTGAATAGTTCGACGATTGGTCAGCGATACCAATAAGCTTCGACCCGACAACATGCACCAAATCCGGCCGCCTGGCCATGAGAAAAAAGCGTGACAAAACGTCGGGTCGACTTCAAACACGATTGCCGGAGATACTTCCGGCGGAGCCGTTGAATTTGCTATCCTCCAGCCTCCAGCAAGGAGCGCTTTCATGAAACATGTCGAGTCATCAAACGCGGTTTTTCGCGTCGCAATGGCGGGGTTGGCCGCACTGCTTGCCGGCTGTGCCAGTACCTCGCTGATCTCCAGTTGGGAAAGCCCGGATTATCGGGGCGGGCCCCTCAAAAAGCTCGCCGTCTTTGTGATGGCGAAGGACGAGAGCGTCAGGCGTTTTGCCGAAGACCAGATGGTTCAGAAAATGCCGGCGGGCACAATGGCGACCGCGGGCTACACGCTGTTCGACACGCCTAACGGGGACAAGGATAAGGTTCGAGCCACGCTGATCAAGGCCGGCTACGACGGCGTGCTGGTTTCACGCCTGGTGGCCGTCGACAAGTCGCAAACCTATATCCCGCCGCAGGCTCATTTTGTGCAAACCGGGCCCTATGCAATTGCGGACCCGTATTACGGAAACTTCGCCGGCTATTACAGCCACGGCTATGCCGTGATGCAAGTCACGCCCGGCTACACCGTCGAGAATACGACCGTGGTTGTCGAGACCGTCCTCTACAAGCTGCCCGATGACAAACCGATATGGACCGGTACGACGCACAGCCTTGATCCGCGCTCGCGCGGGGAAATGATCGAGGCGATCTCGCAACTCGTCGAAGCGGAACTGCAGAAGAAGGGGCTCATTGGCGGCGGGACCAGGTAAGGTCCCGATACCAGGGCAGTGATATCGCCTCGCTTGCCCCCTGAATCGTTGCCCCTGAGTCGCTAGGCCGGGTCAGGTGGTGAATCGGTGCCCGCTTTGTCCGGGGCGCCGGCAACCCAGGCTTCTAGCAGGGTATAGGTCACGGCCAGTACCACCGGGCCGACAAAAATACCGACCAGGCCGAAACCCAGCAGGCCGCCGATGACACCGGCAAAAATCAGCAGCAAGGGCAAATCCGCGCCTTTCCTGATTAGCATGGGGCGCAGGAAGTTGTCCATGGTGGTGACGATCAGGCTCCATACCAGAAGAAAAATTGCCCACCCCGTGTCGCCCATCCAGAACGTCCAGGCGACGGCAGAAAAGAGAATCAGCCCCGGCCCCACCTGGGCGATGCACAGCATCAGCATCACTGCCGAGAGCAGCGCGGCAAAAGGCACTCCGGCAATGGCCAGGCCGATACCGCCGAGCGCCGTCTGCACCAGCGCGGTAACACATACACCGAGGGCCACGCCACGGATCGCCTGCCCGGCCAGGATGATCGAATTCTCGCCGTGATCGCCGGCCAGCCGGCGGCCAAAACGCTTGACGCCGGCCGCCGCCGCTTCACCGCTGCTGTAGAGGATGGCCGACAGGATCACGATCAGCAGGAACTGTATGAGCATGAAGCCCATGCTGCCAATCTGCGCAAGAAGCCACCTGCCGGATTGGGCCGCGTAGGGCTCGGCCTTCTCCATCAGTGCCTGCGAGCCGGCATCAGCCAGTTGTGCCCAAAAGGTGTGCAGTTTTCCGCCTACGAGCGGCAAGGTAGCCACCCATTCCGGTGGTTGTGGCAAGCCTGCCGTGACGAACTTGCTGGCCAGACTGGCGATCTCTCCGGCGTTACTGACAATGGTGTCGATCGCCAGCAAGAGAGGAACGAACAGCAGGAGCAGCATGGCCAGCGTCATTCCCGCTACGGCCAGCGCGCGCCGGCCGCCGCAGCGCTGCTCCAGCGACTTGAGCAGCGGCCAGGTGGCCACCACGATCATGGTGGCCCACACCATAGCCGCCAGGAACGGAAGCAGGACCCAGAGCGCGGCCGCAATCATCAGCAGAAGGCAGAGGATCGCCAGTGTTGTACGGGTCAGATCACGTTGAATTGCGGCCATGCGGCGCCTCGCTGGGAAAAATCGAAATTGCATTTTAACGGAAGGCAAGGCACGCAGCCTGTTCCGCTCGGCTTGCTGCGGGCTGCAGCATCATGCGGTGTTTTCATCCACCAAGCGCATTGATTGCGATTACGAGTCCTGTATCCAGCCTTGCGATCGTGAACCCGAGCTGCCAGCTGCCATAGCCCTGCCGAACGGCGCTACCTGGCGATTTGGCACCGGCGTCCAGTATGTGCCGTCACCGCAGTCCGATCTGGGGTTTGCTTTCGAGTATCTGCGCGCGGATGGCAGTTCCACGCCTCCCGGTACCTTGTTGAGCGGCGTCGCCGCGCCTTGCATCGCATCCCAATTTGATCCCGGCGCCACCGTCGCATGATTGAGAACAGACCCCAGGCCTACGAACGCAGTTGCCCTGAATCGCTCGAGCCTGGCGTGGGGCAATCACTGCGCCAGCCGCCGGCCTGGCGGGATAGCCTAGCGGACGCGCTGGTAGCTGCCCATGCGGTGATGCACCGGCTGCCTCTCGGCCCAGGCGGCGAGGCGCTCCATCCAGCTTGCGCGAGGCGCGGCTGGCGCAGGGATTCGCGCCGCCGTTTCCGGGCGCAGTGCGGTGCGCGGGATAGGGAGGCTGAGTCCTTGAACTGCGGTGTGGGTGGTCATGGCGACTCCAGTCAGTAGTTCGGGCGGAACCCGTGAATTCGTTTGCTAGGCGATGAATGCACTATATGATTTGGCGGGCACGCACACAACGTGTAACAATGCAGTCATAGTCTGCAAAAAAGCAAACATAGCCATGTCCGTACGCGACTGGGACGACCTGAGGTACGCGTTAGCGATCGGCACGGCCGGTTCGCTCGCCGGCGCTGCACGCGCGCTCGGCGTCAACCACACCACGGTTCTGCGTAGGCTTGACGCGCTGGAAGCCCAATTGGGTTCGCGACTGTTCGACCGCAAACGCAGCGGATACCGGCCTACCGAGGCCGGTCTTGCGCTGCTGGAGCAGGCGCGCCACATGGCGACACGCGCCGACGAAGTGGAGCGGCAGGTGCTCGGGCGCGACCGGGAACTCACCGGCGTGCTGCGGGTGACCACGGCCTTTGTGCTGATGGATCACCTGTTGCCGCAGCCCCTGGCCGACTTCGCGCGCGCCTACCCGGGTATCGAGGTCGAGGTGATCGAGAACGCATTCCTGGTCGACTTGTCGAGCCGGCATGCCGACCCGGAGCAGAACTGGACGCGCCGCGAGGCCGACGTGGCCTTGCGCCTGTCGGACAATGTGGCCGAGCATCTGGTCGGAAGCCAGCTCGGCATGACCCAGTGCCGGGTCTATGCGCTGCGCGACGCACCGGGCCTGCCGCAGGAGGTGACGCCGATTGATGCGCTCATTCGTGAGGCGCCGTGGGTCGCGTTCGAGCACGATGCGTCGGCACGTATTTACGACCGCTGGTTCCGCGAGCGCCTGGTGCAGTCGAACGTGCGCGTCCGGGTGGATATCTTCAATGCCAAGGCCGCGATGCTGCGCACCGGCATCGGCGTCGGGGTGCTGCCCACTTTCATGGAAGACAAGCACCCTGAACTGGTGGCGGTGTCGGAGCCGATCGCCGAACTGGCACAGCCCGTGTGGATGCTGACCCACCCCGACTTGCGCCAGACGGCTCGCGTGCGCGCCTTCATGCAGTTCGTCGGCGACGCGCTCACCAAGCGGCTGGCGCGGGTGCAATAGCGTCAGGCTCGCCCGGGGCGACCCTCTGCCTGACGGGTGTGCCCAAAGAGTCGGCGCCGGCGGGACGGCGATTCAGGCTGGCATGGAAATCAACTCGACACCGAGCCTGAATCGGGACAAGCGCGAGCGTGCGCACCCGTCCCGGTGC
>JANMTA010000307.1:0-2180 GCA_031389965.1 Betaproteobacteria bacterium | reverse complement strand
ATCCGTCGCAGGCCAGGGTTCTGCCCAAGGTCGGTGGCCATTCGCTCGATCTTGAAGCCATCGTCGCCCTCAAGCCCGATCTCGTCATGGGCTGGCAAAGCGGCAACGCGGCGGCATCGGTGGCGCGGCTGCGTGCGCTGGGCTTGCCCGTACATCTGTCCGAGACCCATCGCATTGAGGATATTGCCGGCGAACTGGAACGCATCGGACTTCTGGCCGGTACCGGCCCGGTGGCCAATGCGGCGGCCAAGGCGTTTCGCGAACGTTATGCGACGCTGACTGCGCGCTACAGCCGGCGGCCGCCGGTGGCGGTGTTCTACCAGATATGGAAGCAGCCGCTGATGACGGTGAACGGCAAGCAGATCATCAGCGACGCCATACGCCTTTGCGGCGGGCGCAATGCCTTCGCCGACCTGCCGATCCTGGCCCCGACCGTTACGGTGGAGGCGGTCATTGCCGCCAATCCGGAGGTAATCGTCGCCAGCGGCATGGGTGATGCGCGCCCCGAATGGCTGGACGACTGGAGGCGCTGGACCACGCTGGAAGCGGTGGCCAGGGACAACCTGTATTTTGTTCCCCCCGATCTGCTGCAGCGCCACACGCCGCGCATTCTCGACGGCGCCGGGAAGCTCTGCATCCATCTTGAAGCGGCGCGCGGCAAGCGCGGCAAATAGGCTTCGCCGCGGCGACCCGCGTGCTCGAATGCCCTATGGGCGATTGACCTTCATTACCTCGGCCAGGGATATATGCGGCCGATGAATGTAGTAGCCCTGCGCCAGATCGATGCCCTGGGCAACGACCTGGTCGAGCACCGCCTGGTCCTCGACATACTCGGCCACGGTGCGGATGCCGAGATCCTTGCTCAGCGCTACGATGCTGCGCACCAGAGCCCGATCCTTTTCGCTGTTCTTCATGCCCATGATGAAGTCGCCTTCGATCTTGAGGAAGTCGATCGGGAAGCGCTTCACGTAGTGAAACGATGAGAAGCCCGAGCCGAAATCATCGATCGCCAGTTTGAAACCTTCGCCGCGCAGGGTGACGATGAAGCGTTCCAGCAGCGCCATGTTCTTGATCGTTTCGCGTTCCGTGATCTCGAAAACGAGGCGCGTCGGATCGATCCTGAACTGACTCGCGATGCGTCGCGTTTCCTGCACGAAATCGTTGAGCACCAGCGCCCGCGGCGACATGTTGATGAACAGGAAGCCGCCATAGCCGGTTTCCTCCACCGCCTCCAGGGCCTTTTCCAGCTGGATGAAATCCAGCTTGTGCATCACGCCCATTTTTTCGGCGATAGCAACATACTCTTCGGCAATGACGTAGCTGCCATCGTCCATGCGAATGCGCGACAGAACTTCAATCGCTTCGACTTGACCGGTAGCGACATTGATGATGGGCTGGAAGAAGGGCACCACGCTGCATTTTTCGACCGCATTGAGGATCAGCATGCTTTTCTCGCCGAGGGTGCGGAAGACGTCGATGACGTCCTGGGCATCGGGCACCACCACGCGATTCTTGCCCTCGGCCTTGGCGCGATACATCATGTTGTCGGCAAACAGGAAGAGGTCCTTCATCGCCACGGCATGGTCAGGATAGGTGGCCATGCCGATCGACACCGAGCCGCTCAGTTGCGCACCGTCGGGCGCTGCCATGGTGACCTTGCCTGCGGATTCGATGATCCGCCAGGCCACGGCTTCTGCGGCGGCCAGATCGGTTTCCGGCAGGATCGCCACGAACTCGTCGCCGCCGTAACGGGACAGGAGATCGTCGTCGCGAATCGCTGCCTTGATTCCCTCGACCAGCAACTGCAGGAAAGCGTCGCCGATGCCATGGCCATAGGAATCGTTGATCGACTTGAAGTTGTCGGCATCGATGACCAGCAGCGTGAATTTGTTGCCGTGCCGGGATGAACGAACGACCTCCGTTTCGATCAATTCCCAGAACACACGCTGGTTATATAGATTGGTCAGCGGGTCGCGCGTTGCGTAGTACTCGAGATCCTTGGTGTATTTGTCGATCGCCTTGACCGAGCCCACCACGTTGAGCAGGGTGGCGAGAATGCTTTGCACCACCAAGAGCCGCATCGGATCGGTCTCGTACTGCGGCTGCATGCCGATGCCGACGATGCCGCCGATCATTGGCGCATCGACCAGCAGCGACTTGATCTGCACGTCGATATCCGC
>JANMTA010000293.1:0-8681 GCA_031389965.1 Betaproteobacteria bacterium | reverse complement strand
AAGCACCTTGCCATCCGTCGCCCTGATCAGGACCAGGTCCGGATGCCCCGCCATCAGGTCCGCCGCTGGTGCCGCCGCATCAGTGACCAGCCAAAGGCGCTCGACGCGCGCCATGTTGCGCCCCTGTGCCGTGCGTGCCTGCCGGGTCAGGTAAAGCGCATGCCGGCAGCGCTCGTCGCAACCGCCCGGGGCCGCCAGAATGACCAGCCACTTGCCGCTGACTTCGGGATGCTCCAGCTGCGCCCCGTCGGCGCGCTGCAGGAGTTCGAACGGCAGGCGCACCGGGTCGAGCGGCTGGCCGACGGTCGCCTTCACCTCGGGCGGCGAGACGTAGTGGAAGTACATGGCGGCCAGAAGCGGCAATACGCCGATCGCCACGATGGCCAGCAGTATTAACCGGCCCTTGAACTGAGCGCGCGGTACTGCCGCTGACGTTGCAGGGGGATTGTTCGCAGTTCCAGTGTTTCTGTCTTCTGTCATTTCTTTCGCCATGCAAAGATGCCATAGGCCGCAGCCATCAGAGCAAAAACCAGCCACATCGCCATGTAGCCAAGATGTTTGGTCGCAGGGTTCTGCGCGGAACCCCAGTCGCGAATCATTCCGTGGTTGTCCGCGCCGGTCTGCAGCAGAAGCACCGGCAATGCGTCAAGGCCGCTGTGCCGCCGGTAGTCCGCTTCACGCACATGCTGCCAGACGGCGCCCTGCGGCGGGGTTTCCTGCAACTCGAAGATCCGCGTCTCGAAGCTGCGCGTCACTCCGGAAACCTCGACCTCGCCGGTCGCCGTCGGAACCGACGGAACATCGGAACGCAATCGCGGTGCGGCAATCCAGCCGCGATTGACCAGTATGACAACTTCGCTGCCCGACAACTGCAAAGGGGTGAGCACATGATAGCCGGGGCGACTGCGATGGATCTTGTTGTCAAGAAACAGGGTCTGCTCGGCGCGCCAGCGCCCACGGGCAATCGCCGCCTTGTCGAGCAGCATCTCGCGGTCACGCTGTTGCGCCGACAAGCTGACCGGTGTCGAGAGAAGCGCCGCCTGCTCGCGCTCGAACCTCTCGCCGCGGGTTGCGGCGCGCCAGTATTGCAGCGCGGCCATGGCGAGGCAGGTCAGAACCAGCAGGAGAATCAGAGCCGGGCGCAGGTAGTTGCGCGGGCTGGAAAAAATCGGCATCGGCGGAACGGTGGGCCTCGGTCGGGATCGTCTGCGAACGACAGGTCAGTTAGACTCGGCGTATTCGTCGAAAGGAAAAGCCATGCGCATCTTCGTCATACTGATGCTGATCGCCATCATTGCCAGCCTCGGCAGTGCTCTGGTATTTGTCTATCGGGATCGAGGCCAGGACAAGACCCGGGCGGTCAAGGCGCTGACCTTGCGCGTGGGTCTTTCCCTTGTTCTCTTCCTGCTATTGATGGCCGCCTACCGGTTTGGCTGGATAGGCGAACGCCTCTGATTCAATACCTCACGGCGCAGGCCAGGTGCGCCGCGTGCCGGGGCTTACAGCCAATAGACTACGACAAACAAGCCGAGCCAGACCACGTCCACAAAGTGCCAGTACCAGGCCACCGCCTCGAAGGCAAAGTGGCGCTCGGCGGTGAAATGCCCCTTCATCGCCCGTACCAGGATCACGATCAACATGGTCGCGCCAAGGGTCACGTGAAATCCGTGAAATCCGGTCAGCATGTAGAAGGTCGAGCCGTAGACGCCGGTGGTCAGCTTGAGATTCATTTGGCTATAGGCTAGGCCGTATTCGTAGGCCTGCAGGCCGATAAACAGGAGGCCGAGCGCAACCGTCAGGGCCAGGCCAATGATCAGCTGCTGCCGCTTGTTGGCGATCAGTCCCCAGTGCGCCCAGGTTACCGTAACCCCCGAACTCAGCAGCAACAGGGTGTTGACTGCCGGAATGCCCCAAGCGTGCATCGGCGTAAAGAGATCCTTGGCCGCGGGCCCGGCGGTTGGCCATTGGTTCTTGAAACCATCCCAGAGCGCCGCCTGATCCGGGCTGGCGAGTTCCGGGACCGACAGCACGCGGATATAAAACAGGGCACCGAAAAATGCCGCAAAGAACATGACTTCTGAAAAAATGAACCAGGCCATCGCCCAGCGGAATGAGCGATCGACCTGCGAGTTGTAGCTGCCACCCTCGGATTCGCCGATGACGCGGCCAAACCAGCCGAACAGCATGTACACCATGACGGCAAACCCGGCCGCCAGCAGGAAACCGCCGTTGGCAATCGAATTGAACGTCATCACGGCGCCGCTCGCCAGCAGGAGCAGAGCCACAGAGCCGACCAACGGAAAATATGAAGGATCGGGAACGAAATAGCGGTTTGTGGATGCGGGGTGACTCATCTTGACCTCCTCGAAATCATCTTGTCGTTATTGCCCAATTACCTTGTTCTTGCGTCCGTTCACTACTTGCTGATGCTGATCGCAACCGTGACCAGCGTCAGCACGAATACCAGCATGAAAACCAGAGCGGTAATCAGAATCTGCAGCGGCGACAAGGACGGTGCGTCCTGCTCGGGCAGTTTGTGCCCGCGCACGCCCAACAGGCCCCAGGCCACCATGCGAATGGTGCGCAGCAGTCGGCCCGTGGGTGGCGGATTCGGCAGGGACATCAATCACATCCGGCTCACTGCAGACGTTGCGGGTGATGTTACGCTGCCCGCGGGAACCTCGAAAAACGTGTAGGACAGCGTAAGGGTATTCACATCTTCCGGCAGTGTCTTGTCAAGGACGAAGACCACGGGCATCTCGCGCACCTCATGGGGAGCGAAGGTCTGCTGCTTGAAGCAGAAGCAATCCAGTTTCTTTACGTAGCCACCCGCATGCTGGGGACCGTAACTGGGTACCGCCTGGCCGATCACGGTGGTGTTGCGCGTGTTTTCGACCCGATACGTCACGTGCACGATGTCACCTGTCTTGACCGCGAGGCTGGTGGTCTCGGGCCGGAAGCGCAGGCCGTTGTCGTGACTGTTGGCATCGAACTCGAGCGTTACCGGGCGCGCCGGCAGCGCCGACGCCGCAACCCGCTGCGCGCGGTCTATGTCGTAGAGCCCGGTCCATTCGCAAAAAGCCTTGTACAGGCTCGGCTGGGCAGCGACAAACAGCAGGCTGCCGACCACCACAGCCAGTAATCCGGCAACGATGCGCCGATTGCCGCCAGCTCGCGACATCGAATGCGCAGCCGCCAATCCGGCCGGAACGAGATCCGGGTTCAAGTCGCGGCCATCCATTGCCGAATGATGAAACTCAGAAAGACGGCAGCCGCGAACAGGGCCAGACCGATCGCGATGCGACGGTTGGCCTGCGCACGGGACGGATCGACACTCATCCGTGGGCCTCGGCCGGATCGAACTTGGGTGGATCTTCGAAGGTATGGTGCGGCGCCGGCGAGGGCACAGTCCATTCCAGTCCGCGTGCGCCGTCCCAGGGCCGAGCTTCGGCCTTGGCACCGCCCTTCATCGCCTTGAACACCACCACCAGGACCAGCAACTGGCTGAAACCGAAGCCGAAGGAACCCAGCGAAGAGATCATGTTGAAGTCGGCGAACTGCTGCGCATAGTCCGGAATCCGCCGCGGCATGCCGGCCAGCCCGAGGAAGTGCTGCGGGAAGAAGGCAATATTGAAGAAGATCATCGACAGCCAGAAGTGCAGCTTGCCGAGCCCTTCGTGGTACATGTAGCCGGTCCATTTCGGCAACCAGTAATAAAGGCCGGCGTAGGCGGAGAACAGCGCACCGGCGACCATCACGTAATGGAAGTGGGCGACGACGTAATAGGTATCCTGCAACTGGATGTCCACCGCGGTCATGGCCAGCACCAGGCCGGTGAGTCCGCCGATGGTAAACAGCACAAGGAAGCCCAGCGCAAACAGCATCGGCGTCTCGAAGCTCAGCGAACCGCGCCACATGGTGGTGACCCAGTTGAATACCTTGACCCCGGTCGGGATCGCGATCAGCATCGTCGCATACATGAAGTACAGCTGGCCGGTCAGCGGGATGCCCGTCACATACATGTGGTGGGCCCAGACAAAGAAGGAAATCAGGCCGATCGCGGCAATTGCATACACCATCGAGGTGTAGCCGAACAGGTGCTTGCGCGAAAACGCGGGGATCACGTGGGAAACCACACCGAAGGCCGGCAAGGCAATGACATACACCTCGGGATGGCCAAAAAACCAGAAGATATGCTGGAACAGCACCGGATCGCCGCCACCTGCAGCGCTGAAGAAACTGGTGCCGAAATGGCGATCGGTCAGCAGCATCGTCACTGCGCCGGCCAGGATCGGCATCGAGGCGATCAGCAGGAAGGCCGTCACCAGCCAGGTCCAGCAGAACAACGGCATTTTCATCAGGGTCATGCCCGGCGTGCGCATGTTGAGGATGGTGGTGATGATGTTGATCGAACCCATGATCGACGACATGCCGAGGATATGGATGGCGAAAATGGCCATGTCCATGCCCATGCCCATCTGCACCGAAAGCGGCGGGTACAGGGTCCAGCCGGTGCCGGCGGCGCCGCCGGGCACAAAGATTGAGGCGGTCAGCAGTATGGCGGCGGGCGGCAGCAGCCAGAAGCTCCAGTTGTTCATCCGCGCGAAGGCCATGTCGGGCGCGCCGATCATCAGCGGGATCATCCAGTTGGCGAAGCCGACGAAGGCCGGCATGATGGCGCCGAACACCATGATCAGCGCATGCAGCGTCAGCATCTGGTTGTAGAGCTCCGGGGACACGTATTGCAATCCGGGCGTGAGCAATTCGGCGCGGATGATCAGCGACATTGCGCCGCCAACGAGGAACATCACGAAACTGAACCACAGATACATCGTCCCGATGTCCTTGTGATTGGTGGTAGTGATCCAGCGCATCATTCCGCCCGGACCGTAGCCATGGCTGTCGTAGTCGTCGTGCCCGGCATCGCCGGCGTGTTGGGCTGCTTGCATAATCAGATTCTCCTGAAGGCCGGTGGCGCGATCACTTGCCGCGTAGTGCCTTGACTTCGGCGGGCTGGATCAGCTCGCCGAGTTTGTTGGACCAGGCGTTGCGTTCGTAAGCTACGACGGCCGCAATCTCGGTGTCGTTCAACTGCGCTGCGTAGGATGCCATTGCGGTACCCGGCTTGCCCTTGAGGACGATATCGAGGTGAGCCGCCTGCGGCCCCTTGGCGATCTTCGAGCCATCGAGTGCGGGGAATGCCGGCGGCAGGCCCGCGCCATTCGGCTGGTGACAGGCCGCGCAGTTGGTGGCATAGACTTTCTCGCCACGAGCCATCAGCTCATCCAGCTTCCAGACCTTGGCGGGATCGTCCGCGCTTGCAGCCATTGCCTTCTTTTGTTCCGCAACCCAGGCCGCGTACTTTTCGGCAGAAACAACCTCGACTACCACCGGCATGAAGCCGTGATCCTTGCCGCAGAGTTCCGAGCACTGCCCGCGGTAGGTGCCCTCCTTTTCGGCGCGGAACCAGGTGTCGCGCAGGAAACCGGGCACCGCGTCGGTTTTGACCGAAAACGCCGGCACCGACCAGTTGTGGATGACATCGGTGGCGGTGAGCAGCATGCGCACCTTCTTGCCGACCGGCACCACCAGCGGGCGATCGACTTCGAGCAAATAGTGTTCGCCCTTGGGCGCCTTGTTCTCGATCTGCTCGCGCGGCGTGGACATCACGCTCATGAACTTGACCCCGGCGGCATCGCCGGTAACGTACTCGTAACCCCATTTCCACTGGTATCCGGTGGCCTTGATCGTCAGATCGGGCTGCGAGGTATCGCGCATCTCTATCAGGGCAGAGGTGGCCGGGAAGGCAATGGCGATCAGGATCAGCGTCGGCACAATGGTCCAGGCGATTTCGACGGCGGTGTTGTCGTGAAAATCGGCCGCCTTGTAGCCTTTGGACTTGCGGTGAAAAATGATGGACCAGGTAACGACGGCAAAGACGCCTACAAAAATGATGAAAATGACCCAGGTCAGGAGAGTGTGCAGGTCGTAGACGCGCCGCGCCAGGGCGGTAACGGGCATCTGCAGATTGAGTTCCCAGGCGGCGTTCGCAGCGTTGCTGAACACGCCGAGCAACCCCGCCAGCAGCAGCCCCGCGTAGCGGAATAGCAAACGTCCGGCGTCGCCCTTGTTGTTTGAGTGTCGTGCCATCTCTCCCCCTCCACGCCAGTTGCACGCCACGCGGCACGGCGTTCGCGCGACTTCCTGACGTGTTTTAAATACCTGCCAAAAGGGGCCTATGGGAACCCCCGTTCCAGTTTCTCAACAGGCGGGAAGGTTAACACAGTCCTTTTGATCTGGATCAATTTAGATGTGAAATTATTCGTATAAGCGATGTGCTTTGCACAATCAGGCGGCATGCCTCACGTCTGTCCGTTTTCTCTCGACGATGGCCGTCTATTGAGCGACAAACGGGACCAGGCAGTTAATCCCGCCTGCCTATGCGGATCGGGCCGCCAGCGCCGCCAGCAACTTGTCATGAACCCCGCCAAAACCTCCATTGCTCATGACCAGCACGTGATCACCGGTGCGTGCGGTGGCGGCCACGGCGGCGACCAGATCGCCCAGGTCGGCGAAAACCCGCGCCCGATCGCCCAGCGGCGCCAGCGCCTGCGCGGCATCCCAACCCAGCTTGTTGGCATAACAGAACACTGCATCGGCCGCGACCAGGCTGCCGGGCAATTGTTCGTTCATCACCCCGAGTTTCATGGTGTTGGAACGCGGCTCCAATACCGCCAGAATGCGTGCGGGTCCAAGCTTCTGGCGCAGACCTTCCAGCGTGACGCGGATCGCCGTCGGGTGGTGAGCAAAATCGTCGAGAACGGTGACCCCGCGCACGGTGCCGCGCGTCTCCAGTCGCCGCTTGATGCCGCTGAAGCTTTCCAGCGCCTTGAGGCCGACGGCCAGCGGGACGCCGGCGTGCCTCGCGGCCGCCAGTGCCGCCACGGCGTTGGCGCGGTTGTGGGCACCGGCCAGATCGAAACGATTCACCCGGCCTTGGGACTTTCCGGTCAGACTCACCTCAAAACCGCCTGAATCTCCCGCTTCACCGGCCTGCCAGCCCTCCTCCCCGTTGAACCATTCGACGGGAGTCCAGCAACCGCGTGCCAGCACGCGCCGCAGCGACGCCTCCCGAGCATTGGCGACAATCAGGCCATTACCTGGCAAGGTTTTCACCAAGTGATGAAATTGCGTCTCGATAGAAGCAAGATCACCGAAGATGTCGGCATGATCGAACTCCAGGTTGTTCAGGACCACCGTCCGTGACTGGTAATGCACGAACTTGGAACGCTTGTCGCAGAAGGCGGTATCGTACTCGTCGGCCTCGATGACGAAGAAGGGCGAATCGGTCAATCGGGCTGAAACACCGAAGCCTTGCGGCACGCCGCCCACCAGAAAGGAAGGGCTCAGTCCGGCCTCCTCAAGAATCCATGCCAGAAGCGATGTCGTCGTCGTCTTGCCGTGCGTTCCGGCTACGCCCAGCACCCAGCGGCCGCGCAGGATGTTCCCGGCCAGCCATTGCGGACCGGAAACATAGGGCAGATTTCGTTCGAGAATGGATTCCAGCAAGGGGTTGCCGCGTGAAATCGCGTTGCCGACAACGAATAGGTCTGGGTTCAGCGCGATCTGGCCGGAGTCGTAACCTTCCACCAGGTCGATGCCCTGGGCTTCAAGCTGAGTGCTCATCGGCGGATAAACATTGGCATCGCAACCCGTGACGCGATGCCCCGCGGCACGCGCCAGCAGGGCGATACCGCCCATGAAGGTGCCGCAAACGCCGAGGATGTGGATATGCATGTCGCCGTTCCGTGAAATAATGAGCCGGATTCTATCCCGCCAGGGGATACCGTCCGCCACACTGAAGGCGCCGGAAATAACCGCCAGCCGCATTTGCCAGACTACGCCAATCCGCGCCATGCCACGTCGCAAGCTTGCCCCTTCAGCCTCCAGCCACCTGCGTCGCGCCGTCGCCGTTGCGGCGGCACGCCTCATGGCCGAGGAAGGCATTGGCGACTACGGCGCCGCTAAACGCAAGGCGGCGCGCAGCCTGGGTGCGGCAGAGGGGGAGGCGCTGCCGACCAACGAGGAGATCGAGACCGAACTTCGCGCCTGGCAGTCGCTCTACCAGGAAGACGAACAGCGCGAACGCGTCCATGATCTGCGCACGACCGCTCTTGAAGTCATGCAGTTGCTGGCCGAATTTCATCCCTACCTCACCGGTGGTGCGCTGGATGGCACTGCCGGGCGCTACTCTGCCGTGGAGATCGATCTATACGCCGACAGCAGCAAAGATGTCGAGATCGCGCTGTTATCTCACGGTATTTCCTACGATACGATGGATAACCGGCGAATTGGCGTTGATGCCCAGTTACGTCTGGACTGGAATGATTTTCCGGTATTGATCTCGGTATACCCGCCTGTCGCGGAGCGGCAACAGCCCAAAAACCCCCATGGCGGACGCAGTCGCCAGCGGGTCCGCGCCGAGGCTGTACTCGAATTGCTGCGCGAAGCGCCCAAATGAAGCGCTCCATCCTCTGGCCGATGCTCGGCGGCCTTGCCCTGCTTGCTGCGGCAGGCGGGTATCGACTTGGCGTGCCGGGAGAGCGCAGCGAAACCCCGACAGCTACAGCCCCGGCACTACCCATTTTTGAGTTGGCCCTGGCCGATCTGAACGGACAAAC
>JANMTA010000202.1:0-7285 GCA_031389965.1 Betaproteobacteria bacterium | reverse complement strand
GGCATGTAGAACAGCGTGCCTTCGTTGAGCGTCGGCATGAACTCGGAACCCAGCCGCGATGCCGGATAGATCGAGACGGCCATGGCCAGCACGGCCAGTGCGATGGTCAGCTTCTTCCAGCGCATCACGCCGGCGATGATCGGCCGATAGACCCAGATCAGGAAACGATTCACCGGGTTCTTTGCTTCCGGCATGATCTTGCCGCGGATGAACAGCATCATCAGCACCGGCACCAGGGTGATCGACAGCAGCGCCGCACCGGCCATGGCGAAGGTCTTGGTGTAGGCCAGCGGCGAGAACAGCCGGCCCTCCTGGCCTTCCAGGCTGAACACCGGCAGGAAGGAGACGGTGATGATCAAGAGCGAAAAGAACAGCGCCGGACCCACCTCTTTGCACGCGGCGATCATGGCCTCGGCGCGATCGCTGCCCGAATGTTTCTCCGGCAGCCGCTCCAGATGCTTGTGCGCGTTCTCGATCATGACGATCGCGGCGTCGATCATGGCGCCGATGGCGATGGCGATGCCGCCCAGGCTCATCAGGTTGGAGTTCATGCCCAGCGCGCGCATGGCGATGAAGGCGATCAGGATGCCGACCGGCAGCATCAGGATGGCGACCAGCGCGCTGCGCAAGTGGAGCAGGAAGACGAAGCAGACCAGCGCGACGATCAGCGATTCTTCCAGCAGCGTGCGCTTGAGGGTCTCGATGGCGCGGTGAATCAGTTCGGAGCGGTCATACACCGTCTCGATCGTCACCCCCGCCGGCAAGCCCGGCCCGATTTCGGCGATCTTGGCCTTCAGGTTATGGATGACTTCCAGGGCGTTCTGGCCATAGCGGGCCATGGCGATACCCGACACCACCTCGCCTTCGCCGTTGAGTTCGGTCAGGCCGCGCCGCTCGTCCGGCGCCAGCTCGACGCGGGCGATGTCGCGGATCAACACCGGCGTGCCCTTCTCGCTTTTCACCACCAGCATTTCGATGTCGCTCTTGCCGCGCAGGTAACCCTTGCCGCGCACCATGTACTCGGTCTCGGCCATCTCGACCACGCGGCCGCCGACGTCGCGATTGGAATCGCGGATCACCTGCGCGACTTTCATCAGCGGAATGCCGTAGGCGCGCAGCTTGACCGGATCGACCGTGACCTGATAGGTCTGCACGAAGCCGCCGATCGATGCCACTTCGGCGACACCGTGGGCCTTGGTCAGTTGATAGCGCACGTACCAGTCCTGGATGCTGCGCAGCTCGGCCAGCGTCTTGTCCTTGGCCAGCAGCGCGTACTGGTACACCCAGCCTACTCCGGTGGCGTCGGGACCGATCTGCGGCGTAATGCCCTTGGGCATGCGGCCGGAAGCAAAGTTGAGATACTCGAGTACCCGCGAACGCGCCCAGTAGATGTCGGTGCCGTCCTCGAAAATGATGTAAACGAAGGAAGCGCCGAAAAAAGAAAAGCCGCGCACCACCTTCGACTTCGGCACCGAGAGCATCGCCGTGGTGAGCGGATAGGTCACCTGGTCCTCGACCACCTGCGGCGCCTGGCCTGGATATTCGGTGTAGACGATGACCTGCACGTCGGACAGATCCGGCAGGGCGTCGATCGGTGTCCTGATGACGGCGAAGATGCCCCAAAGGGTGACAAACAGCGTGGCAAGAAGAACCAGAAAGCGGTTTCTTGCAGACCAGTCGATGACCTTGCTCAGCATGACGTTCCCCGTTTCAGTGGTCTCAGTGGCCTTGGTGGGCCGAGGGACGCGCAGCGCCGGTGCCTTCGAGCTTGACGATGACCCACTCGCCGGGCTTGCGCTCGACGAAGGTGAGTGCAACCGTCGCGCCGGGCTTGAGTGTGCCGATCAGAGCGGAATTCGCCAGCGTGAAATCCATAGTCATGGCCGGCCACTTGAGGCTGGCCACCGGACCGTGGGCGATGGTCACCGTCCCTGCCTTGGCGTCGATGGCGTCGATCTTGCCTTCCGCCTGGTGGCTGGAACCCTTGGCGACAGGTGCTGCCTGCTTTGCCTCGACCCCCGCGCCAGCAGGCGCCTTGGCTGATGCCTCACCTTCCGTCTTGGGCGCCGCACCGTGTGCCGAATGTCCGAAGCCGCCGACTGCCGCCTTCAGATTGCTTTCCGCATCGATCAGGAAGTTGGCGGCCACCACCACCGGCTCGCCGTCCTTGACGCCCTCAATGACTTCAACGTAGGTGTCGCTACGGGCGCCGAGCTTGACTTCGCGCGGTTCGAAACGACCTTCTCCGGCCTGGATCAGCACGATGCGGCGGGTTCCACTGTCGATGACGGCCGAGATGGGTACCGTGACAACGGCCCCTTTCGCCGCGACGGCGATTTCCATCTGGGCGAACATGCCGGGCTTGAGCAATTGCCCGGGATTGGCGAGTTCCACGCGGACCGGAATGGTCCGAGTCTCCGCAGTCAGCGTCGGATAGACGTAGGTGACGGAGCCTTTGAAAACCTTTTCCGGGTAGGCATTGATTTTCACCGTGGCGCCAGCGCCGACTTTCACCAGTCCGATGTCCTGCTCAAAGACGTCGGCGACAACCCACACGGCCGACAGATCGGCAACTTGGTACAGGGCTTCGCCGGGCATGAAACGCATGCCTTGCAGGGCTTTCTTCTCGGTGACGATCCCACTCACCGGCGAACGGAATGTCAGGGTGCGCCTGGTCTCGCCGGACCTGGCCAACGCCTTGACCTGCTCTTCGGAGATGTCCCAGTTCTTGAGACGCATCAGGCTCGACGCAGCCAATTGCCGCATGCCGGCCTGGGCTTCGCCGCCGGCTTCGTTCAGGGAATCGACGCCTTGGGCGGCGATGGCATATTCGCGCTGGGCCGACACCAGTTCAGGACTATAGACCTCGAACAGTGCCTGCCCCTTGGTCACCGGCTGGCCGGTGGCATTGACGTGCAGGCGTTCGACATAACCCTCGAACTTGGGCGAGATGGCAAAGGTGCGGCGCTCGTCCGGCTCGACGCGGCCGGCAGCGCGAACGAGTTTGTCCAGTGCACGCAAACTGGCGACCTCGGTTCTGACCCCGAGTTTCTGTATCTTCTCGGTGCTGATCCTGATCTGGTTAGCGGGCGTTGGTTCTTCGCCCTGGGGGCCTTCGTAGACCGGCACGTAATCCATGCCCATCGGGTCTTTCTTTGGCGTCGGCGAGGTGTCGGGAAGCCCCATCGGGTTGCGGTAGTAGAGCAGCTTGGGTTCCTTCTTGGCGCCCACGGGGGCGACAGCTGTCGACTGCGCGCCGGGAGCGGCACCATGCTCGCCACCGCTCTTGCGCGCTCCGATCCAGTAGCCGCCGCCCGCCGCAAGTGCCGCCACCGCGACGGCGACCACCATTCCCGTTCCCTGTTTCATAGATCTTCCCCGATGAGTCGTTCGATGTCCGCCAGGCGCGCCTGCTGCTCCGCCTGCGCCTTGATGACGTCCTGCTTTGCCTTGCGAATCTGCCGTTGCGCGTCGAGCAAGGTGGCGAAATCCACCTTTCCGGTTTCATACCCGGCGAGCGCCGCACGGAAGGTGAGTTCGGCCTGCGGCAGCAGACTGGTTTGCGCCAGCGATTCCACGCGTCGCGCGGCGTTGATGCCGGCCAGGTTTTCGGAAAGATCGGCCAGCAATTGGTTGGCGGTCGCCTCCTTGCGGGCGTGGCTGGCCTCGATCATTTTCTCGGCTTCGCGTTCCTGGCTGCGACGGCTTTCCTGTTGCAGCGGAATGTTCAGCTCGAACATCAGTTCCCACATATCCACACGGTTGCGCGTCTGGATCGGCGAAATGCCGAGGGTAAAATCTGGATAGCGGTTTCGTTAGGTCAGGTCGCGGTTTTTTTCCGCCGCGCGAATCCGCGCGTCGTCGACGAACAGACTTGGATTCCTGCCGCGCAGGCGCTCCTCCAGTGCGACATAGTCGAGCCGGGCGACCGCAGGAATCGGCCGCAGACGTTCCGGGATGGCGAGGTTGGACTGGGCGGGACGCGCCAGCAGCCCATTGAGGCGGGAACGCGCATGATGGCTTTCGGTTTCCATCTGGATCAGTTCGCTTCTCATCGCGGTGCGTTCCACCTGGACACGGATCGCGTCCTGTTGCGGCACCAGGCCACCGGCGTAGCGCGCCTGGGTGATCCCCTCGATGCGGTCGATCAGATCGATGACTTCCATCGTCAGGGTGACCAGCTTCACCGCAGCGAAATACTGGGCATAGGTAGCCTTGATGCGCGCCGCCTGTTCGGTCCACGTGATGCCGGCTTTACCCTGTGCCACATCGGCCTCGGCCTCGGCCGCTTCGCGCTTGAGATCGCGCTTGCCCCAGAAAGGCAGCGACTGGATCAGCGTGTATTTGGTACTGCCAACACGGCTTGGCAGCAGGTTGAAACTTGTGCTGGACTCGCCGTCGAAGTTGGTAACGTTCTGCAGTTCTGTGCGCAGCATCGGGTCGGGCAAGGCTCCAGCCGGATAGACGCGCTCGCGAGCAGCTTCGGCTTCCAGACGCATGGCGGCGTACTCCGGATTACGCGGCTTGGCATAGTCGAGCAGGCTTTCGACGCTAGTGCCCAACGCAGTTTCCTGCGCCAGCGCGGGTGTTGCCGCAGCAAAGGCCAGCGTCAGGATCAGCGCCGGCATGGAAGGCGTTATGCGCCTACGGACTCCCTGAAGAAAATGTAAATGGTTCATGGATGACCCGTCCAAACTTAAAAGGAGATTCTTTTATGTGCGGGGCCGACGTGGCTTTTTCTTTCGAGCCAAGTGCGATCCTGACGCTGCGTTTTTATTGCTGTGCTTTTTTCTACCCAGATACACAATAAAGGCTGCAATCCCCGCCGCAACCAATCCCCATAGCAACATGTATTCGAGGAAGGCTGGCGGCGCAGCTTCGATGCGGCGGACGGGCATTCTATTGTGATCTCTCTGGGCGCCGGATCGGACTCCGCTTCGCTTCCGGCTTGAGGCGGTTCGGATTGATCTGTTGGCGGTATGTTTGCGCGCCTGCGGTGGCAGAGTGACTCTGCTTCGCGTGTGACGCGTGACTCCTGTTTTCCTCGCTGGCTCCATGGCTGTTACCCATGGCATGCTTACCTCCCGTCGTCATGGGTAGCATCATTGGGCCAAACGCATGGGCGGGTGCGACGGATAATCCGAGCGGCGCAATACAAGGAATAGGGGTATCTCAAGCACGCCTTGCTATTCGGCCTGCGCGAAACGGACGATCGTCATCAAGCCATTTATCTGGTCGGCCGCGAAGCGGATCTTGCTGCCTTCCTTCATCTGATCGAGCCACACCGCATTCTTGACCTTGAATACCATGGTCATAGCCGGCATGCCGTTTGGCAACGGACCGTGGGATACCGTGACTTTACCAGCGGACTTGTCGACCTTCTTCACCAAGCCATCGATCAGTGAAGCATCCGCACTTGGCTTAGCAGACATCGAGCCGTGTCCGGCTTGCGAATCGTGATCGGTGGCGGCAATACTTGGCATGGAAAAACCGGCGGCAACGAGGATGGTGATGGTGGCTATAGCTCTCATGGTGTTCTCCATTGAAGTTGTAGTTTAGTGTTGGGCAAAGACACGGGTTGATCCATTGAATTGGACCAGCAATGTTTGATAGGGAATCGGTTTCGAACTTTCCATCCCCGGCGAACCGGGGGGCATGGAGGGCACTGCCAGCCCCAGGGCCTTGGGCTTTTCCTTCAGCAGTCGCTGGATGTCGGCAGCGGGTACGTGTCCCTCGACGACATAGCCGCCAATCTTCGCGGTATGGCAGGAGCCCATTCGATCGGGCATCCCCATTTTCTTTCTGGCCGCCGTGACATCTTCGACGTCATGGGTATTGACCTGAAATCCGTTCTGGCGCAAATGCTCGACCCATTTCCCACAGCAACCGCAGTACGGGCTCTTGAACACCTCGACCGCAGCCGAGGATTGCGCCCAAACATGCGTGGAACCAAGCGCGGCAATGAGAAGTAGAGAATGAAGACGAAGTTTCATGGCGAAGTTCCCTGATTAGGCGGATTTGGGTAGTCTGACCGGACCATCCCGACAGGAAGCTGACTGTTAAATTACATTTCTGTAATCTTGGTGAGTCAATTCGACCATTCGAGGCGCCTTGCGGACGGTAATCCTTGTTGTCCGCAAACCCTGGGACTAAAAAAATGGCGGCCCGCGAAGGACCGCCATGTGGGCGAAGAATAAGGAGGGTCGTGAGTTATCAGGGGGTAACTTTGTGTGAATCGACCCGCCAGAGTTCATTGCCCTTCATCATGATTTTGCTCCCGTCCTTGGTTTCCATGGGCGTGCCTTCCTTCATGGAGACCGATTTGCCATTCTTGTTCTCCATGGCCATCTTCCCATCCTTGTAGACGTACAAGGTGTTGCCATCCTTCAGCAGGTATTGGGCAACGGCGTCCGGGTGGGGGGCATAGACTGTTGCAGTCGCCTGGGCAAAGACAGACGTGGACATGACGGCCAGAATTGCGGCGGTAGCGATGATTTTGCGCATGGTATTTCTCCTTGAAGGTGTTCGAAAGTTTCATCAAAGTTTGATGATGATCCCATCATCGTTAACGCACTTGATCCAGTCTGTACGTTAGCGAACGGAGCAATATGTCCTTGCCCTACGCCAGACACGAGGGATCCTCGCTCGAGTTGAGGGTTGCGACTTATTTCTTCAATCTCGCTGGACTGATGAATATGTACGTCCAATCAGCGTCCGTCATCCTTGGCGAGTAGCGTTTTTGATTTCATCAAGGGAACAGCAACTCGTTGATTCGTTGCTCGCTTGGTACGAATCGAACGATCAGTGTTTATGCTCGACGTGGATTGCCGCTCCCGTGGCTAGCAGAGTGAATCGGGCTTGCTCGGCTGACGTGATCGATATGACCTTCATGTCAGGGGTCGAGGAATAGGCGGCCTTTAAGGCGATTATCTCCATCGGCGCTGCTATGAGCAGAAGCTAATGCAGCGACGTTTCATGGCGAAGTTCCCTGGTTAGGCGGATCGCGATAGTCTGACCGGACCATTTCGACAGGAAGCTGACCGTTAAATTACATTTCTGTAATCTTCGCTAGTCGATTTCGACCATTCGGGGCGCGTTGCGCACGATAATCCGTGTCGTCCGCAAACCCCGGGATTAAAAAAATGGCGGCCCGCAAAGGGCCGCCTATTGGAAGTAGAGCAAATTGGGGTCTTGAGTATCACTCCTTAACTTGGTGTGAATCGACGCGCCAGAGTTCATTGCCCTTCATCATGATTTTTTTCCCGTCCTTGGTTTCCATGGGCGT
>JANMTA010000192.1:0-5547 GCA_031389965.1 Betaproteobacteria bacterium | reverse complement strand
TGCAACATGCTGCGTTTCGTCAAGCACGTAGCGAAGTAATTCATTCAAATACCACTAACCACAGAGGCACAGAGACACAGAGGAAAAGCACGAGAAAGCTTTTTGGGTTTCTCTGTGCCTCTGTGTCTCTGTGGTGAAAGGTTCTCTTCCATGACATTCAAACGTCTCACCGATTTCAATCTCCAGGGCAAGCGCGTCTTCATCCGCGCCGACCTCAACGTGCCGGTCAAGGACGGCAAGGTCACCTCGGACGCGCGCATCACCGCTTCGATGCCGACCATCGAGTTCTGCCTCAAGGCTGGTGCGAAGGTGATGGTCACGTCGCACCTCGGCCGTCCGGAAGAGGGTGTGTACGCCGATGAAAACTCGCTCAAACCCGTTGCCGAGGTCATGGCTGCCAAGCTTGGCAAGCCGGTGCGCGTGATCCGTGACTGGGTCGACGGTGGTTTCGAAGTTGCTGCCGGCGAAGTGGTGCTGCTGGAAAACTGCCGCTTCAACAAGGGCGAGAAGAAGAACGTCGAAGCCACGGCCAGAAAATACGCCGCGCTGTGCGACCTCTTCGTCATGGACGCCTTCGGCACCGCGCACCGCGCCGAAGCCTCGACCTATGGCGTGGCAGAATTCGCCCCGGCGGCATGCGCCGGCCTGCTGGTGGCCGCGGAACTCGAAGCCTTGACCAAGGCGCTGGCCACCCCGGCGCGGCCGATGGTGGCCATCGTCGGCGGCTCCAAGGTGTCGACCAAGCTCACCGTACTCGAAGCGCTGTCGGAAAAGGTCGACCAGATGGTGGTCGGCGGCGGCATCGCCAACACCTTCCTCAAGGCTTCCGGCAGGAACGTCGGCAAGTCGTTGTGCGAGGACGACCTGGTGCCTACCGCCCAGGCGTTGATGAAAAAAATGACGGCGCGCGGCGCCACCATCCCGATCGCGGTCGACGTGGTCTGCGGCAAGAAGTTCGATGCCGCCGAACCGGCGGTGCAGAAGGACGCCGGCGCCGTGAGCGACGACGACATGATTTTCGACATCGGCCCGAAGTCGGCGCAGGAACTGGTCGACATCATCATGACGGCCGGCACGGTGGTGTGGAACGGCCCGGTCGGCGTGTTCGAGTTCGACCAGTTCGGCGCGGGCACCAAGGCCATCGCCATGGCCATCGCCAAGACCAAGGCCTTCACCCTGGCGGGCGGCGGCGACACCATCGCCGCGATCCAGAAGTACGACATCTACGACAAGGTATCCTACATCTCGACTGCCGGTGGCGCCTTCCTCGAGTTCCTCGAAGGCAAGAAGCTGCCGGCGATCGAGATGCTCGAACAGCGGGCGGCCGGATGACGGCTACGCTGCAGCGCTCGACCAAGATCGTTGCCACGCTCGGTCCGGCGTCGAGCAGTCCGGAGCGCATGCTGGCGCTGGTGACTGCGGGGGTGGATGTAGTCCGCATCAACTTTTCCCACGGCACGGCCGACGATCATCGCCAGCGTGTCGATGCGCTGCGTGCCGCGGCACATGACCTCGGGCGCACGGTGGGCGTCATGGCCGACCTGCAGGGCCCCAAGATTCGTATCGGCAAGTTCGCCGCCGGGCCGGTCAAGATCAAGGCCAACCAGGAATTCATCCTCGATGCCGCCTGCACCCTGGGCGATGAGGGGCGGGTGGGGCTCGACTATCCGGATCTGGTCAAGGACGTGCGCGCCGGCGATGTGCTCCTGCTCGATGACGGGCGTATCGTGTTCGATGTGTTGCAGGTTCAGGGCAAGGAAATTCGCTGCCGCAACCGCCATGATGGCGAACTGTCGAACAACAAGGGAATCAACAAGCAGGGTGGCGGTCTTACTGCGCCGGCGCTTACGGCCAAGGACATGGAGGACATCCGCACCGCGGCCAGCCTCGGCATCGATTATGTGGCGGTGTCCTTTCCCAAGTCGGGCGACGACATGCGTCTGGCGCGGGCCCTGCTGCAGGCGGCCGGCTCGAATGCGCTGCTGGTGGCCAAGATCGAGCGCGTCGAGGCCATCGAAAATCTGGATAACATTCTGGAAGCCACCGATGGCGTCATGGTGGCGCGCGGCGACCTGGCGGTCGAGGTCGGCGATGCCGCGGTGCCGGCCCTGCAAAAGCGCATCATCCGCACCGCACGCGAGTTCAACAAATTCGTCATCACCGCGACGCAGATGATGGAGTCGATGATCCACAGTCCGGTACCGACGCGCGCCGAAGTGTCGGACGTGGCCAATGCCGTGCTCGACGGCACCGATGCGGTGATGCTCTCGGCGGAAACCGCGACCGGCGACTATCCGGTGCAGACCGTCGAGGCCATGGCGCGGATCTGCGTCGAGGCCGAAAAATCCACCGACTTCCCGCTCGACACGCATTTTCTGCATCGCGTATTCACCCGTATCGACCAGTCGATCGCCATGGCCGCGCTGTTCGCCGCGCATCACCTGAAAGTCAAGGCCATTGCCTCGCTGACCGAGTCCGGGGCCACCGCGCTGTGGATGTCGCGCCTCAACACGGGCATCCCGATCTATGCCCTGACCCAGGAAGTGCGCACGCGCTACAAGGTCAGCATCTTCAAGGGCGTGTTTCCGGTCATGATGCGGCAGAGCGGCCAGGATCGCGACCAGGTGCTGCTGGATGCCGAGGAAGCCCTGATTGCGGCCGGTGCCGTCGCGATCGGCGATCTGATCGTGCTCACCATCGGCGAGCCGATCGGCAAGCCCGGCGGCACCAACACCATGAAAATCGTCAAGGTAGGCGAGCACCGCTCGAACCAATAAGCCGTCAAACCAGTCACACTGAATTCATTCTTAGGAGATTGCCATGCCCCTGGTTTCCATGCGCCAACTGCTCGACCACGCTGCCGAAAACGGCTACGGCCTGCCGGCCTTCAACGTCAATAACCTGGAGCAGATCCAGGCCATCATGGAGGCCGCCGCCGAAACCAACAGCCCGGTCATCATGCAGGGCTCGGCCGGTGCCCGCAAATATGCCGGCGAACCCTACCTGCGCCACCTGATCGAGGCGGCGATCGAAACCCATCCCGAGATCCCGATCGTGATGCACCAGGACCACGGCGCCAGCCCGTCGATCTGCATCCAGTCGATGCGCTCGGGTTTTTCCAGCGTGATGATGGACGGTTCCTTGCAGGAAGATGCCAAGACCCCGGCCAGCTTTGAGTACAACGCGCGCGTCAGCAAGCACGTGGTCGACATCGCCCACGCCATCGGCGTTTCAGTGGAAGGCGAACTCGGCTGCCTGGGTTCGCTGGAAACCGGCATGGGCGAAAAGGAAGACGGCCACGGCGCGGAAGGCGCGCTGTCGCACGACCAGTTGCTGACCGACCCCAACGAGGCCGCCGACTTCGTCAAGGCCACCGGCGTCGATGCACTGGCGATTGCCATCGGCACCTCGCACGGCGCCTACAAATTCACCCGGCCGCCCACCGGCGCGGTGCTGCGCATCGACCGCATCAAGGAAATCCACGCCCGCATCCCGAATACCCATCTGGTCATGCACGGTTCGTCGTCGGTACCGCAGGACTGGCTGAAGACCATCAACCAGTACGGCGGCACCATGGGCGAAACCTATGGCGTGCCGGTCGCGGAAATCGTCGAGGGCATCAAGCACGGCGTGCGCAAGATCAACATCGATACCGACCTGCGCATGGCCTCGACCGGGGCGATCCGCAAGTATCTGGCCGAGAACCCCAAGGATTTCGATCCGCGGAAATACCTGGCCGCCGCACGCAAGGCGATGAAGGAAATCTGCGTCGCCCGCTACCAGGCCTTCGGTTGCGCCGGCCAGGCGAGCAAGATCAAGCCGATGTCGATGGACAGGATGGCCGAGCGCTACAAGAAGGGCGAACTCAACGCAATCGTCAACTAGAAACTGTTTTGGAGTAAAGTTCTCGGCCGTCGGAGGTTTCCGGCGGCTTTTTTTTGGGTTTCGATGCATATCGATGGATATCAAGTCCCACGCTTTTGATCGCTTGCGCAAGATCTTCAGCGGCAGCCTCGACGTTGTCGAATATGCCGGCCTGCTGGTAATTGCCGTCGCCACCACCATCGCCATGTATCAGGAGGCGATGATCATGGTCGAAGCGCGCCGGGCTTCGCTGGCGGATCTGCTGCTGATGTTCCTCTACCTTGAAGTGCTGGCCATGATCGGGCAGTACGTCAAGTCCGGGCAACTGCCGGTGCGTTTCCCGCTGTATATCGGCATGGTGGCACTGGCGCGCTACCTGATTCTCGACCTCAAGGAAATGAGCGAATGGCGCATGCTGGCGGTCACTGCCGCCATATTCCTGCTCACCGTTGCCGTCCTGGTGGTTCGCTACGGTCACGTGCGTTACCCCTATCGCGAAGACGCCGAAAAAGATCCCGGCAAAGCCTACGTTCGCGAATAAACCCACCGTTCAAACAGACCATGCCCATTTCCACGCCACTCGTCTTCGAATCCACCATCAAGAGCCTGCCGTTGCTCGGTCGCGGCAAGGTGCGGGATGTTTACGCCGTGGGCGAAGACAAGCTGTTGATCGTCACCACGGACCGGCTGTCGGCATTCGATGTGATCCTGCCCGATCCGATTCCGGGCAAGGGAGCGGTGCTCACGGCTGTCGCCAATTTCTGGTTCGGCAAGCTGGCCCATGTGGTGCCCAATCAACTGACCGGCATCGATCCCGAGACGGTGGTGGCGGGTGAAGAGGAAAAAGCCCAGGTACGCAGCCGGGCACTGGTGGTGAAGCGACTCAAGCCGCTGCCGATCGAGGCGGTCGCCCGCGGCTACCTGATCGGATCCGGCTGGAAAGATTATCAGGCCACGGGTGCCGTATGCGGCATTGCGCTGCCGTCCGGCCTGCAAATGGCCCAGCAACTGCCGGAACCGATATTCACCCCGGCGACCAAGGCCGAGATGGGTGACCACGACGAAAACATCGACTACGCCACGGTCGAGAAATTGCTCGGCGCCGATCTGGCGAAGACGGTCAGGGATACCACACTCAGGCTGTATCGCGAGGCAGCGGCTTTTGCCCGCGTGCGCGGCATCATCATTGCCGACACCAAGTTCGAGTTCGGCCAGGACGAGGACGGTCGCCTGTATCTGATCGACGAAGTGTTGACGCCGGATTCCTCGCGCTTCTGGCCTGCTGACCGCTACAAGGTCGGCATCAGTCCGCCCAGTTTCGACAAGCAGTTCGTCCGCGACTATCTGGAAACCCTGGACTGGGGCAAGACGGCGCCGGGACCGAAGCTACCGCAGGAAATCATCGACAAGACGGCCGCCAATTATCTCGAGGCGCTGACCCGCCTCGCCGGCCCGCACGCGATCTGATGCGGGCACCACTGGTTTGCGTCCGATGAATGAACCCGTCGCCGTCTCGTCAGCGCCGGCGGCCGGGAACATGACTGTTCCCAAAGTCCGCCGGATCGGTTTTGGCGCACCGCTGGACTGGTTGCGCCGCGGCTGGAAAGATCTCTGGCGGCAACCCGCGGCCAGCCTGTTCTACGGCATCGCCGTCGCCGTAACCGGCGCGGTGATCCTCGGGGT
>JANMTA010000075.1:0-2379 GCA_031389965.1 Betaproteobacteria bacterium | reverse complement strand
CACACGAGCACCTTTTATGCTCATGCGGCCTTCAGCGCCTCAATATGCTTGTAGCTGCCGCGCTGCTCAAGCTCCCATAGATCGAGAGTCTGCTGCATGCGTAGCCAGATTTCAGGACCATTCCCCAGAAGTCGGCCCAGACGCATGGCCATGTCCGGCGTCACGGGGCGCTTCTCATGGATCACTTCGGATACAGTCAGCCGGGAGACGCCGAGGCGATCGGCAAAATCCTTCTGCGTGATGCGAAGGTGCGGCAGTACGTCCTCGCGCAAGATGGCGCCGGGGTGCGTCGGGCGCCGCTTGGGATCGCGTAGAGACTTAGCCATTAGTCAAAGGTTCCAGGCTCGAATTATTCATTTTCATCGCGCAGCATCCCCTGAATCTCAGGCACCGACTTGGCTGACAAGCGGAAAGCGCTCGGGATGCCGTATGGATTCAACTGCCAGATCAACGTCCAGCTCGGGCCAGTAGAGGTGATCCGGTGACGGTAACTCGACGTGAAGAATTTTCCCGACCGCGACGTCACGGAACCACGGAAATTCCGAAAATGCCAGAAATAGCTCTTCATCATTCAGCAAGATCCAGAAGCCATGCCGGGAGATGTTGGTTACCTCAACAGCTGAAATGTTTGCGCCAAGCGTTGCGGATGTCATCTTCATGCTCCTGGACGAGGCGCAGGGCCTCACTGATTTCCCGCCGCGACAGGCCGGTGTGCTGGGCAAGCTCTATGCTTGGCTCAAGCCACAACTCGGCCTCGCCATTTTGCCCCTGAACGTGCACATGCATTCTCGATTCTTCGCGCGAGAAGAAATAGAACCGAAAGCCACCTTCACGAAAGATTGTCGGACTCCTGGACGAAATGATACGCGCAGAGGCTGTCGGTGCCTATGTCTGCGAACAGCAGCGATACAACGGAAGCCAGGATCTCCGGTGTGTTCTGGCAGATATCGGCATCTTCCAGATTTGCCATTGCGGAAGACGCGAATCGTGTCGCCGCCTTCGACAGCATCGAAATAATTCCTGGCATGATTGCGCAACCCGGTAAATGTGGCGCCGCGCATGGCTGCTCCAGTAGTCAGGGTGGCGGGCCATGTTAACATCCGCCCATGTTGACGCTCATCGTGCCTGGCCTCATCTGGACGCGCCAGGCGCTCGCGGATCTGACTTACGACCTGCCTCTGCCCGCCTTTGCCACCCTGCTGGGGCGTGGCCGGCTGCGTCACCTGCCATCCCGCAGCACGGCCGCTGTCCTCGCCGACGAATCCGGTTTGACCGCGCCGCTCCCCGCTGCGGCCTTGCGCCGGCTTGCGCTGCGCGAACATCCCGGAGATTGCGACTGGCTTTGCCTCGATCCGGTGCGATTGCGTTTCGAGCAACGCTCTCTGGTCGTCGATGATCCGCAGCAACTGGAACTGAGCAGCGAAGAATCAGCCGCACTCGCCGTCTCGCTGGCGCCGACTTTTGCCGGTCTCGGTCAACTGGAAGTGGTTTCGCCGCGGCTTTGGAACCTTCGCCTGCTTGCCGGCGCGCCGGCATTCCAGGACTTGCCGGACGCTGCCGGTCGCGCCGCCTCGCCCTTGCCGCCGGATGCCGCCTATGCACCGTGGCGCCTTGCCATCAATGAGGCGCAGATGATCTTGCATGCCCATCCCGTGAATCAGGCGCGCGCAGCGGCCGGACAGCCGGTGGTGAATTCGCTCTGGCCCTGGGGCGGCGGTCACCTGCCCGAACCTGGCACTCCAACCCACACCCGCACCGGCGCCGCCGCGCATGACGCGCTCTGGAGCAACGACCCGGTCGCCCGCGGCATCGCCCGCCTGCTGCAGATCGACGGCGCGACGCTGCCGGCCAACTTCAGGAGTGCCACGGCGCGCAGGCCGCTGGCTGTCTTCGATGCCCTGGAACACCCCGCCCGCACCGGCGATGCGATCGTCTGGCGCGATGAACTGGCGCGTTTCGAGGCCGACTGGCTGGCGCCTGCGCTCGACGCGCTGCGCAGCGGCCGACTCGGCGCCTTGCGCCTGATCGCCCCCGGCGATCCCGCCGCCGAGTTGCAGGTGAGCCGCCATGACTTGTGGAAATTCTGGCGCAAGCCGCGCGCACTGGCTGAACTGGTGGCGCCATGACAGCCATTCCACCTATGACACATGGCACGCGCATTTCCGTGCGCGAGATACCGCCGCGCGCCACCTGGGCGCTCGAACAGGGCGGCGTGCATCCCCTGCTGGCCAGGCTGTATGCCGCGCGCGGCATCCGCAGCCCCGCCGAACTGGACACGCGCAGCAGCGCACTGCTCGCCCCCGACCAGCTCAAGGGCGCCCGCGAGGCCGCAACGCTGCTCGCCGACACCATTGCCGCCGGCCGCAAGATCCTGATCGT
>JANMTA010000166.1:0-1868 GCA_031389965.1 Betaproteobacteria bacterium | reverse complement strand
CCGGGCGTGACGATGCGCGTCACCGCACGCTCGACCGGGCCCTTGGCCAGCGCGGGGTCGCCGATCTGTTCGCAGATCGCCACCGAGACGCCGAGCTTGACCAGCTTGGCCAGGTAGCCGTCGACGGCGTGGTAGGGAATGCCGGCCATCGGAATCGGCTTGCCGGCCGACTGGCCGCGCGCGGTCAGCGTGATGTCGAGCTGGCGCGCCGCCTGCTGGGCATCATCAAAGAACAGCTCGTAGAAATCCCCCATGCGGAAGAACAGCAGCTTGTCCGCGTGCTCCGCCTTGGCGCGCAGCCACTGCTGCATGACGGGAGTGTGTGCCGCCAGTTCGGCGGCCGTCAAGGCGGCCGACATCGTCAGCGTTTCTGCAGCCACTGTTCGGGCGTGAATACTTCCGCTACGCCACGGGCGCGTTCGAGCATTTCGGCGTCCAGGGTAATCAGCGGCTCGCTGCATGTGGCCGCCAGGGCGACGTAGACGGCATCCGCGCCGCGCAGTCGCAATTTGGCGGCGAGGCGCATGGATTCGTTGGCCAGAGTAGCGTCCAGTGGCACACCGCGCACCCAAACCTGCGCGGTGATAAGTCCAGCCGTTTTCAGGCCCCTCTCGGTGTCCCCTGTGCGGCGGGCCACTGCTCCTGCAATTTCTGCCCAGACCAGCAGGGGAAGGGTGGCAATCTGCCGCTCTTTGACGAAACGGTGCATGAAAGCGATGCTGACTTCATGGTGCGCGTCCTCCATGAGGACGCTGGCGACCCATACCGATGCATCGATGATCATGCGCCGAGATCACGGCGTTGCTCGCGTATGGCGGCAACGGCATCCTGCGGTCCCTGCCAATTGGCAGAAATTTCCGACGCGAGGCGATTCAATTCCTGGATGAATGCGTCGGCTTCCTGTTGCCGATCCTGACCTGACGGCGGCACCGTGGTGCCAGCGCCGACTTCCCGGCGCAGGAGGTTCGTCAGCCAGTCCTTCATGCTCAGGCCCTGCAGGGCCGCAACGGCCTTGGCCCGGCGGAACAGGTCATCGGGCATTTCGATGGTGGTTTTCATTTGACGGCCTCCGTGAATATGGGATTACGGCATTTATGGTATTCCCATACCCGGAATAATTCAATCTCGAACACCCGAATTTCGGATTATGGCCGCCGTCAGCGCGGCCGACCTAGGGCTCGGGTCAGGCCTTGAGTTTTGCGCTCAGATGCGGCGCGATGAGTTGCAGCAATTGCGAAAATATCTTCGGGTTGCCGCCGATGATGTTGCCGGTCTTCATGTAGTTGGCTTCGCCCGACAGATCGCCGACCAGGCCGCCGGCTTCGGTGATCAGCAGGCTGCCGGCCGCCATGTCCCAGGGCGACAGGCCGAGTTCCCAGAAGCCGTCCATGCGGCCGCAGGCGACCCAGGCCAGATCCAGCGCGGCGGCGCCGGGACGGCGCATGCCGGCGGTGCGTTGCGCGACATCGCGGAAGATCGCCAGGTAGGTGTCGATGTGGTCGAACATGCGATAGGGGAAGCCGGTGCCGATCAGGGCTTCGTCGAGCCGGAAACGTTTGGCGACGCGAATGCGCTTTTCGTTGACGAAGGCGCCGCCGCCCTTGCTGGCGGTGAAGATTTCATTGCGGTTGGGGTCATACACCACGGCTTGCGTCATCACGCCCTTGTGTGCCAGGCCGATGGAAATGGCATATTGGGGGACACCGTGGATGAAGTTGGTGGTGCCATCCAGCGGGTCGATGATCCACTGGTATTCGCTGTCGGCGCTGGTGCCGGCCAGCCCCGACTCCTCTGCTAGAATTCCGTAGGTCGGATAAGCCTCGCGCAATACATCCAGAATGGCGGCTTCTGCGGCGCGGTCGACCTCC
>JANMTA010000126.1:0-3169 GCA_031389965.1 Betaproteobacteria bacterium | reverse complement strand
ACGCGCACGCGGTTTTCGATGAACAGCGCAGCGCGGTTGATGGTGAAGGCGGAGATGAAATACAGCCCGGTCACCGCAAGGTAGACCTCGACACCGCGCGAAGTTTCCTCCTGTGCCTGCAGGGCGAACAGGGTGAGCTCGGAGATGCTGACCGCGAAAGCCACCGAGGAATTCTTGATGATGTTCATCGACTCGCTGGTGAGCGGCGGGATGATGATGCGGTAGGCCATCGGCAACAGCACGTAGCGATAGGTCTGCGGCAGGGTGAACCCCATCGCCAGCCCGGCCATGCGCTGCCCTCCCGCCAGCGCCTGGATGCCGGCACGCACCTGCTCCGAAATGCGCGCCGAAGTGAACAGCCCGAGCCCCATCACGACCAGAATGAAGCTCGGCACAGCGCGCAGGGGCGGGATCAGCGCCGGCACGACGTGATACCAGAGAAAAATCTGCACCAGCAGGGGAATGTTGCGGAACAGTTCGGTCCAGGCATTGCCCAGCAGCACCAGCCCGCGGTGCGGCGTGGTGCGCAGGATGCCCATCAGCGATCCGAGCACCAGCGCCACCACCAGCGCGAGCGCCGACACCGAGAGCGTCCAGCCCCAGGCCGAAAGCAGCCAGTCGAGGTAGGTGATGTCGCCGGCCTTGCCAAAGCAGCCCGCCACGATCTCGCCGTCTATGGTGTCCTTGCAGAAGACCTGCCAGTCCCAAGTAGCCAAGCCCGTTCCTTTCGACTCCGCTTCGGCCGGAAAAAGAAAGCGCGGCCGTGTTGCCGCCGCGCTTTCACCCTCTGTGGCTTATCCCACTTTACTTCTTGGCGTAGTCTTCCATCGGCTTGTCGTTGGGGTTGGCCCAGGCCGCCTTGGTCGCTTCGGAAGCCGGCAGGCCGATGCGCGTGTTGGTCGGCGGGATCGGCTGCATGAACCACTTGTCGTAAATCTTGGCCATTTCGCCGGACTTCATCATCGCCGCGAGGCTGTCGTCGACCGCCTTCTTGAAGGCCGGGTCGTCCTTGCGCAGCATAATGGAAATCGGCTCGACCGAAAGCACTTCGCCGACGATCTTGAAATCCCCGGGGTTCTTCGACTTGGCAATGTTGCCGGCGAGGATCTGGCCGTCCATGACGAAAGCGTCGGCGCGGCCGGACTCGAGCAACAGGAAGCTGTCGGCGTGATCCTTGCCGAACACCTCGTTGAAGTTCGCGCCGGTCCCGCGCTCGTGTTTGCGCAGATGCTGCACGGAGGTCGTGCCGGTGGTGGTGGCCACATTCTTGCCGTTGAGCTGGCCGATCGAGGTGATGCCGGAATTGGCCTTGACGGCAATGCGGACTTCCTCGACGAAGGTTGTCACGGCGAAGGAAACATCTTTCTGGCGCGTGGCATTGTTGGTGGTCGAACCGCATTCGATGTCGACCGTGCCGTTCTGCATCAGCGGAATGCGGTTTTGCGAGGTCACCGGCTGGTACTTGATGTCCAGCTTGGCCATGCCGAGCTGCTTCTGCACGTCGGCCAGCGCGCGCTGGCACAGTTCGACATGGAAGCCGACGAATTTGCCGTCGCCGAGGGTGAAGGAGAGGCCGCCCGAGGATTCGCGCACGCCCATGGTGGCGGCGCCGCTATCCTTGATCTTCTTAAGCGTGCCGCTCATGTCCTGGGCGAGGACGGGCAAGGCGAGGGTCGTTAGGGTGATGAAAACAACGAGGGCGGCACGACGAATCATGGTGGTCTCCTGTAATTATTGGTCAGCCTTCAGTTGGGTCTTAGTTTCGGCCGCTAAGCTTAACGCCGATAAGACTGGCGTTAGCCTACACTGAAACTTCGTTTTCCTGCTGCTGCAAGGCCCACATTTGCGAGTATAGGCCACCGTGCTCAAGTAGTGTGCGATGGGCGCCACGCTCGACGATGCGCCCGGCGTCGAGTACCAGGATTTCATCGGCGTTCATCACCGTGGACAGGCGGTGGGCGATGATCAGCGTGGTGCGGCCGACAGCGACCTGTTCGAGCTGCGCCTGGATGGCCTTCTCGGTCTTCGAGTCGAGCGCCGAGGTGGCTTCGTCGAAGATCAGGATGGGCGGGTTCTTCAGCAGTGCCCGCGCGATGGCGACGCGCTGCTTCTCGCCGCCGGAGAGTTTGAGGCCGCGTTCGCCGACGCGCGTGTTGTAGCCCTCGGGCAGGCGTTCGATGAAGTCATGAATGTGCGCCGCCCGGGCCGCGGCGATGACTTCCTCGCGCGGCGCCGTCGGCCGGCCGTACTGGATGTTGTAGAAGATCGTGTCGTTGAACAGCACCGTGTCCTGCGGCACGATGCCGATCGCGGCGCGCACTGAAGCCTGCTGCAGGGCGCGCAGGTCCGAGCCGTTGATCCTGACCGAGCCCGAGCTGGTGTCGTAGAAGCGGAACAGCAGCCGCGCCAGGGTCGACTTGCCCGAGCCGCTGTGGCCGACCACGGCCACCGTCCTGCCGGCGCCGACTTTGAAGTCGACGTCGAACAGGATCTGCCGGTTGGATTCATAGGCAAAGCCGACCTGGGCAAATTCGATCTCGCAGGGGCCGCTTTCATTGGCCGGGAACAGCGGCCGTGCATCCGGCGCATCCTGGATCTCGCGGTTCTTGCTGAGCAGCGAAAACATGCGTTCGATGTCGGTCAGCGACTGGCGGATTTCGCGATACAGCACGCCAAGGTGATTGAGCGGCATGTAGAGCTGGATCAGGAAAGCATTCACCAGCACGATGTCGCCCACTGTCATGTGCCCGGCGACGACCTCGACCGCGGCGCGCCACATCATCAGCGTCACCGCGGCGGCGATGATCAGCGACTGGCCCAGGTTCAGCCAGGACAGTGAAATCTGGCTGCGGATCTGCGCGGTTTCCCACTTCTGCATCTGCTCGTCGTAGCGGTCGTGCTCCCAGCGCTCGTTGTTGAAGTACTTGACCGTCTCGAAATTGATCAGGCTGTCCACCGCGCGCACATTGGCCGCCGAATCCAGTTCGTTCACCTCGCGTCGCAGCACCGTGCGCCAGTTGGTGACGACGATGGTGAAAGTCACGTAAAGCACCAGCGTGACCAGCGTGATCAGCATGAAATCCTTGTCGTAGCGGAAGCCGAGGATGCCCAGCACCAGCAGGATCTCGACCAGGGTCGGCAGGATGGAGTAGAGCGTGTAGCTGATCAG
>JANMTA010000115.1:0-1884 GCA_031389965.1 Betaproteobacteria bacterium | reverse complement strand
GCGCCCTTCACGCTGGCCTCGAAGATCCTCGGCCTGGTCTTGATCGCCATCGGACTGGCCTTGCTGGCGATGATCGTCATCGGCTTCATGGGCCATTGAGGATTTCCCGCTTCGAGGCGCTTGGCTTGAAGCGGGATCATCGCAGGCAGGACGTACGGGGACGGACGGGCATGAAAAAGGCGATGGCGATGGCGGCGATGGTGTTTGGCCTTGCCGCAGCCGGCCCGGCGCGAGCGCAAGTCGATGCCGATGCCGCCCAGGCGCTGGCGAAGAGGAACGACTGCTTCAAGTGCCACGCCATCGACAAGACCAAGAAGGGCCCCGCGTACAAAAGGGTTGCCGCCCGGCTGAAGACCAAGCCCGATGGCGTGGAAGTGATCGTCGACCACATCACCAGCGGCCGCTTGGTCGAGCTGGAAGACGGTACCAACGAGAGACACAAGATCGTCGATACCAGGGATCCGGACGAACTCAGAAACCTGGCGCGCTGGATACTGTCCCTGTGAAGGCTTGCGGATCGCCTTGAAAAAGTTATGCCCCCGGCAAAGCCGGGGGCGGTATCCCTTGCGGACGGCGCTGGCAACACGCCGCCGCGAGGCCTATTTCCGCAGCAACTGATAGCCCGAACCGTGTACCGTCTGGATCGGCGAGCGGCCGTCGGCCAGCTTGCCCAGCTTTTTGCGCAGATTGCTGATGTGCATGTCGAGGCTGCGCTCGAAGGGTTGCAGGTCGCGGCCGAGCACGCTCATGGCAAGTTCGGTCTTGGCCATCGCGCGGCCCGAATGCTCGAACAGGATTTCGAGCAGGTCGAATTCCGTGCCGGTCAGCGGCAGCGGCTTGCCGCGCCAGCGGGCGCTGCGCTCCGCCGGCGAAAGACTGAGACTCTCCAGGTCGCCGCGGCGCATTCTTTCTGCGGCGACGGCATGCCTGGTCCGGCGCAGGATGGCGTGCAGTCGCGCCACCAGTTCGCGCAGGTTGCAGGACGTCGCCAGATAGTCGTCGGCGCCGAGCTCGAGGCCGACAATGCGCTCGACCTCATCGCCGGCCGCCGAGAGCATGACGACCGGCAGTTCGCCGTGGCGGCGTATGCGCCGCAGCACTTCGATACCGCTTATGCCGGGAAGCGCGTCGTCGAGCAGGACGATATCGCAGTTACCCTCGATCGCGAGCTGCAGGGCCGTCTCTCCGTCATGGCAAGAGACAGCTTCGAAGCCTTGTGCCGCAAGGTACTTCGCGAGGACATCGCAGCGAACGACGTCCTGCGCCGCCAGCAAAAGGCGGGGCTGCTGTTCCATCAATGGCCTCCGCCGGAGACAATTGCGGATGCGGCCAAGATCCCCGTGTGGCGGTCAGACCGGTGCCGGGTCAAACAAGAGAGAAAAAGTGCCATGTTGCAGGAGAACAACTTTCAAAAATTTACAATCTATGCCGTCCGTAAAGTCCGAGTAAAACTATCAAGTTTTCTTCGCGATCCGCTTGTTTGACCCATGTACTTTTCTTGAGCCAGAATTTTTAAAATACTAATCATTCATTAACAGTTTATTAGGTCATTACCTTAAGTCGGATTCTAGATTTATGGCGTGTCATGAATGGGAGCCAGTCCGCTGCGTCAGGAGGGATTCAGCCAAGCGCCGAAGCGTATTCTGACGGATTGTGTAAGCATTTGTAAATACCCGGTCGCAGCCTGCTTAAAAAAGGGGTTCACTGACAAAAGATACGGGTGGATACTCGCCGCCTTTACTAGGGGCCTTCTCGCGGAAAACCGCGAGGCGACGAAGCGCAGGTGCTTCGGTGACGCAGGCTCCGAATGAATTCGGTCAAAGGGGACTCAGATGCGATTCGTGAAACAAATTCTGTCCGTGATGCTTGTCATGGGCACATTGG
>JANMTA010000476.1:0-4036 GCA_031389965.1 Betaproteobacteria bacterium | reverse complement strand
GACCTGCAATCCGGCCGCTACCTGGCCATGGGTCTGCGCAACGAAGAACCGAAGGTCTACGAGAAGATCAAGCGCAGCGCCGCGGACTTCACGCCGGCCGGCCTGCGCGGCATCGGCACGCGCTGATGGAGTCTGCGTCGGATTCATAAGTGGCCCCCCGCACTCGCAACCCCGGCTCGCTGCCCCCCACAGGGGGGTGTAGCACTTTTGGGGCGGCCCGGCGAGGGCAATGAACAGGGTCAGCGGACTGCTGTTCACGGTTTTTGTCGTGCTTGCGGCGGGCTTTGCCTTTTCGGCACGTCCGCTGCCGCCGATGCCGGCGACGGAAATCCATATCAGGAATGCCTTGCTGCTCGACGCGCAGCGCGGCGGCCAGCGCCTCATCACGGTGGGCGAGCATGGCTACATTTTCGTTTCCGACGATGCCGGCGGCAACTGGCGGCGGGTGTCGACGGCCACGGATGTCACCTTGACCGGCGTCGCCTTCGCCGATGCACAACTCGGGCTGGCGGTCGGTCACGATGCCGTGATCCTGCGCAGCGAGGATGGCGGCAACTCATGGAAGGAAGTTTTTCGTGATTCGAAACAGTTGCGGCCCTTGCTTCGCGTCATGTTCGTCGATAAGCAGCGGGCCATCGCGGTCGGCGCCTATGGCGCCTTTTTCGAGAGCATGGATGGGGGCCTGACCTGGGCCGAGCGCCAGATCACCACGGAGGACCGCCACTTCAACGCACTCGCTCGCCTTGCCGACGGCACGCTGTTGCTGGCCGGCGAAGCCGGTACGCTGCTGCGCTCGGGCGACGGCGGCACGCAATGGGAAAAACTGGCATCGCCCTATCCGGGTTCGTTCTTCGGGCTGCTGCCACTGGCGCAGGGCGGTGTTCTGGCCTTCGGCATGCGCGGCAATATATTCCGCAGCGACAATCGCGGAGCGACCTGGCAGGCGGTGGTCGCTGGCAGCGACAGCGCGCTGTTCGGCGGGCTGTCGCACGACGATGGCCTGGTCGTGCTGGTGGGCCAAAACGGTATCGTCCTCGTCAGCCGGGATGATGGACGTACTTTCAAGCGCGTAGCGACAAAGGCCAGTCGCACCCTGAGCGCGGTTCAGCGCCCGCAGCAGCAAGGCGGAGACGAGGCAATTCTGGTATTCGGAGAGAGCGGTGTGACGCGCATCGCACTGCCGCCCGGGGGGCTGCAATGAAAACGAACGCGGTCGTACGCGTCGTTGGCAAGCTGCTGTTTTCCCGGCGACGCAGTTTCCTCGCGCTGTTTGTGCTGATTACTATCGGGCTGATCTGGTCGGCGACGAATCTCAGGGTTGATGCGGGATTCGAGAAGATGATCCCGCTCAAGCATGAGTACATGCAGACCTTCACGGCATACCAGAAGACCTTCGGCGGTGCCAACCGCGTGCTTGTAGCACTGCGGCAAAAGGAAGGGGACATCTACAACCCCGAGTTTTTCCGCACGCTCAAGGCGGTGACCGATGAAGTGTTCTTCATACCCGGAGTCGATCGCGCCACCGTGACCTCGCTGTTTACGCCCAATGCCCGCTTCATCGAGGTGGTCGAGGACGGTTTTGCCGGCGGCAACATCATTCCGGCCGATTTCAGCGGTACCGAAGCAAACCTGGCGACGGTTCGCGCCAACGTGCTCAAGTCGGGGCGGGTCGGCCGGCTGGTGTCCAACGATTTCAAGGGGGCACTGGTCAGCGCCGAGCTGCTGGAGATCGACCCGACGACCGGCGTCAGGCTGAACTACGTTGCGGTGGCGGACCAACTGGAGAAAATCCGCACTACTTATCAGAAGGCCGGACTCGACGTAAACGTCAAAGAGGCCGGCCTTGACGTAAATATCATCGGCTTCGCCAAGGCGGTCGGCGACATAACCGATGGCGCACGCGCCGTGCTGCAGTTTTTCGTGGTCGCCTTCGCGATCACCGCAGGACTGCTGTACTGGTATTCCGGATCGGCCAAGCTCTCCGCGGTTGCCCTGGTCTGCGCCATGGTTCCGGTAGTCTGGCTGCTCGGGCTGCTGCCTCTGCTCGGTTACGGCATTGATCCCCTCTCGATTCTGGTGCCCTTCCTGATCTTCTCGATCGGCGTAAGTCATGCGGTACAAATGACCAATGCCTGGCAGATCGAGGTGGTGAACGGGCTCGACGGCCTGGCCGCCGCGCACAGCGCCTTCCTCAAGCTCTTCATGCCGGGCGCGATGGCGCTGCTGGCAAATGCGCTGGGCTTTCTCGTGATCCTCTACATCGAGATCGACATCGTGCGCGAACTGGCGATCACGGCCAGCCTCGGCGTGGCGGTGATGATCGTCACCAACAAGATGCTGCTGACGATCCTGCTCTCATGGATGAACCTTTCCCCGGCGGAGATCAAACGCGCGGGCGGCAAGGGACTCGGTGCCGACCGGCTGTGGCTGGCGCTCAAGAACTTCGCCGAACCGCGTCTGGCGCTAAGGGTACTGGTAGTGGCGGCTCTGCTGCTGGCGACCGCCACCTGGATGGCGCGCGACCTGCGCACCGGAGATTTGGGCAAGGGGATTCCGGAGCTGCATGATGACTCCCGCTATAACCGCGATACGGCGGCGATCGTCGATTCGTTCTCGATCGGCGTCGATGTGCTGTCGGTCATCGCCCAATCGAAGAACGTCGATGGTGCCTGCACGAATCACGAGATCATGGGCCTGATCGACCGCTTCGAAGCGACCATGAAGAACGTCCACGGGGTACAGGGCGTACTGTCGCTGCCCGGCATGGCAAAGATCGTCAATGCGGGATGGAACGAGGGTAACCCGCGCTGGCGCGTGCTCTCGCGCGACCCGTCCATCCTCGCCCAGTCGGTGACGCCGATCGACACTAGCACCGGCCTGCTCAACACCGACTGCAACGTGATGCAGGTAATGATCTTCACCAACGACCATCAGGGTACGACGATCGCGCACATCGTCGGCGAGGTCAAAAAGTTCATCGCGGCAAATCCATCCAAAAACCTCGAATTCAAGCTGGCCTCGGGCAACGTGGGCGTGATGGCGGCGACCAACGAGGCGGTCGATGCCGCCGAAGTCACCATGCTGCTGTTGCTCTTCGGTTCAATCAGCCTCCTGTGCCTGATCGAGTTCCGCTCTTGGCGGGCGACCCTCTGCATCATTCTGCCGCTGACCATTGTCGCCGTGCTCTGCAATGCCCTCATGGCCTTGATCGGGATAGGTCTCAAGGTGTCTACGCTGCCGGTGATTGCGCTCGGGGTGGGGGTCGGGGTCGATTACGGGATCTATCTCTACGAGCGGATGGCCAACGCGCTGACGGAAGGCCGCAGCCTGCCCGACGCCTTCTATCAGGCGCTCCGCCAACGAGGCACGTCGATCGCGTTTACTGCCGCGACGATGGCCGTCGGCGTGGGTACCTGGGCCTTCTCGGCACTCAAGTTCCAGGCTGACATGGGCATCCTGCTGGCCTTCATGTTCCTCGTCAATATGCTCGGCGCCTTGCTCCTGCTGCCGGCGCTGGCCGCCGTGCTGCTCACTCCCCGGGAAACAGCAAAGGCTGCCCGGACGGAAGTCTGATCAACGCGTCATTGCAACACCCGGCGGTCCGCCGCTGAAGGGCGCAAAGCATCGGGTGCCGAAGATCACGTCTGCGTCGGCCGGGAGAATAAAAATTGACCTGCCGCCCGTCACTCTGTATACTGCGCGGTTCTTTGCGTCATCCCATTGGAGTCTCCATCATGTATGCGGTCATAAAAACCGGCGGCAAGCAATATCGCGTCGCTGCCGGCGAAAAACTCAAAATAGAACAGATACCGGCTGATGTAGGCACTGAAATCACTCTCGACCAGGTTCTCATGGTCGGCGAAGGCGAATCGGTCAAGATCGGTTCTCCCATGCTCGCCGGCGCCACGGTCACCGCGAAAGTGATAGCTCAGGGCCGTCATCCCAAGGTCACCATTTTCAAGATGCGCCGTCGCAAGCACTACCAGAAGCACCAGGGCCATCGCCAGAACTTCACCGAAATCGAGATCAGCGGCAT
>JANMTA010000028.1:0-6530 GCA_031389965.1 Betaproteobacteria bacterium | reverse complement strand
CTTCCGCCATGCCAAGGAATTGCCGCTGGAAGACCTGGTGGCCCACCTGAGCCTGCGCGATTCCGTGCTGACGCTCGATCCGCTGGATTTTGGCGTTGCCGGCGGCCAGCTCAATGCCGTGATTTCGCTGGATGGGCGCAGTGATCCGATCCAGGCCCGCGCCAGGATCAAGGCGAGAAAAATTCAGCTGGCCAAACTGTTCCCGACCTCGGAACTGGGCAAGACCAGCATCGGCCAGCTCAACGGCGACTTCGATCTGACGGGCAAGGGCAGCTCGGTGCGGCGCATGCTGGCGAGTTCCAGCGGCAAGGTCGATCTGGTCGTCGCCGGCGGCAAGATCAGCAAGCTGATGATGGAAAAAGCCGGCCTGCACCTTTGGGAAATACTCGAACTGAAAATGGCCGGCGACCGGCTGGTCACCTTGCGCTGCGCGGTGGCCGGCTTCGACGTCAAGCAAGGCAACATGCAGGCCAACGCACTGATCTTCGACACCGAGGTGACCACCATCGTCGGTACCGGCAGCATCGATCTGGGCGAGGAGAAACTGGATCTGACGCTCAACCAGAAAACCAAATACACCAGCCCGGTGGCCTTGCGCAGCCCGATTTACGTACGCGGCAGTTTTGCCAAGCCGGCGGTATCCGTCGACAAGGGGCAAGTCGCCGTGCGCGCGATCGGCGCGGTTGCGCTCGGCCTGGTCAATCCGCTGCTGGCCCTGATACCCCTGATCGACGCCGGTCCGGGCAAGGACAGCGATTGCGGCGAGCTGGTGCGCGACGCGAAAACCTTGCCGCAGTCGGCAAGCAAAAGGCCTTGAGTCCTGGCCCTGAGGGGATTCCGTCTAAAACGGAATATCGTCCTCGAAGTCATTGAAGTTGCCGCCGGCCGGCTGCGGCGCTGCAGGCGGGCGATTGCCGCCCGCAGCGGCACCTGCGCCCCCGCTCTCGCGCGGCGGTGCGTCGCTCATGCCCTCGCGGGAACCGAGCATTTTCATCTCGTTGGCAACGATCTCGGTGGTGTAGCGCTCCTGGCCTTCCTTGTCCTGCCACTTGCGGGTGCGCAGGGCGCCTTCGACATACACCTGCCGCCCCTTCTTCAGGTACTGGCCGGCGATTTCGGCCAGCTTGCCGAAGAACACCACGCGATGCCATTCCGTGGCTTCCTTCTTTTCGCCGGTGGCCTTGTCCTTCCAGGTGTCGGTGGTGGCGATGGTGACGTTGGTGACCGACGCACCATCCGGTGTGTAACGCACTTCCGGATCGCGGCCCAGATTGCCGATGATGATGACTTTATTGACGGACGCCATGTGTAATTCTCCTCAAGGTTTGGTTTCAAGTATGCCATGCGCAGACGACGCTGTCGCCGCCCCCCGCCGCACCGGCACCGCCGGCATGGTGGCCGCCGCAAGCAGCCAGAGCACTGCCATCGCGGTGCCAGAAAGAAACACCGCGCCCGCATCGTAATTCTTCACCAGCCAGCCGCCCAGGGCGCCGCCGAGAAACAGGCCGAAGGCCTGCGTCGTGTTGTAGACGCCGAGTGCCGCGCCCTTGGCATTCGGCGGCGCGATGCGCGAAATCAGCGAGGGCAGCATGGCTTCGAGAATGTTGAAGGCGACGAAGAAGCTCAGCAGGCCGCCCGCAATGACCGTGAAATTCCTGCTGCCGGACCACATCACCAGCAAGGTGGCGGCCAGCAGGGCGATGGCGAAAATGAACACCGGCTTCACCTGGTTGCGCTTCTCGGCATAGATGATTGCCGGCACCATCAGGACGAATGAGGCGAGCACCGCCGGCAGATAGATCTTCCAGTGCGACGCCAGCGGCAGATCGCCATAACGCAGCAGCAGGCCGGGGACCACGACGAACATCGCCATCTGCACCATGTGCAGGGTGAAGATGCCGAAATTCAGGCGTAGCAGGCGGGTGTCGAACAGGACCTCGCGAAACGGCGGCCTGGGCCCCTGCGGCGGCGGCGGCGCGGGCGGCACGACATGGGTCACCAGGCCGATCGCGGCGAGCGCCAGGATCGCCGTCATCCAGAACAGCCCGTCCATGCCGATCGCCACATACAGCGCCGGTGCGGCAACCAGCGAGATGGCGAACACCAGCCCGATCGAGGAACCGATCATGGCCATGACCTTGGTGCGATGCTGCTCGCGCGTCAGGTCGGCGGCCAGCGCGGTGACGGCGGCAGAAATCGCCCCGGCGCCCTGCAGCACGCGGCCGATGAGGACCCCCCAGATGTCGGTCGACAGGGCGGCCACCGCCGAGCCGAGGGCGAACAGCAGCAAGCCGATGACGATCACCTTCTTGCGGCCGAAGGCGTCGGAGGCCATGCCGAAGGGAATCTGGAACATCGCCTGCGTCAGGCCATAGGCTCCCAGTGCGATGCCGACCAGCGTCATGTCGTCGCCGCCGGGAATGGTCTGGGCGTGGATGGCAAACACCGGCAGGATCAGGAACAACCCGAGCATGCGCAGCGCAAAGATGGAGGCGAGCGCGGCGCCGGCGCGCTTTTCGTCGCCGGTCATGGCGTCTGGAGTGGGGGATAGCATGGCGTTCAGTAATTTGGCGGCAAGGTCAGGTCGTCCGGCATGATCAAGTCCAGGGGATGACGACCCTGACGACGGTAGAGCTGAAAGTCGCGATCCAATGTACACAGCGGGCCGGGCTGTGTCTCCGCCAGGCGCACCATGCACGCGTCGGCGAGCGACATCGGCAAGTCTGCGTAGCGCTGCATCAAGGCCGCGATCGCGGCAGCGTCACGCTCTATGCCAAGCCCGATGCGGAACACGCCCTGTGCCAATTTGTTCAGCACCCGCGTTGGCGGCACCCCGGCACGGGCCAGAAGAAAGCAGCTCTCCGCAAGCACTGGCTCGCAGGTCGTCACCGGCGCAACGAATGAAGCGAACTGGCTAACCGCCCAGGCGTGAAAACGATCCGTGGGACAGAAATAGGCAACGAGAGGCCCGGTATCAAGCAATACGCCGCGTTGCATGCAAGTTAACGGCCGAAGCCATCCAGATGGGTGGGATTAACCGAATAATCGGGAGGAGTTGGCTCCGCAACGCCGCAGCAATCCTGCATCAGGTCATGCAGCGAAGCCGGAGGCGGCGCGGCCGCCAGCGAGTCCGGCTGATCCAGCACCCGGCGCAGACCGTCCTCCACCAGATCCTTCAACTTGCGCCCACGCAAAGCTGCTTCCGCCTTGGCGCGGCGGAACAGGTCGTCGGAGAGGTCAATGGTGGTACGCATAAACGCATTAAAGCATAAATATGCAGATCTTGGCAAGGCAGAACCAAAAGAACAGGCGCCGGTATCCGACATGCGGTTTTCGGAGATTTTCTGCAAACCCGTTCGCTTATGCCAGGCCAAACATGCCGAGGAAAAAGTCTAGCCGGTTGCCGAAAGTAGCGCGCCCTCTGACGTTCCAGATAAAAATCAGCGAAAAGAATGTCCACACCCCGGCAATCCGCAGAACCCGATTCGCGGTCCCGGATGCAGGCGCCTGGCCCCGGAGACGCTGCTGCCGAAGCATCGACACGAATATGCCAAGAGCCAGCAAGAAGCAGTAAAAGATCCGCGAGCGATGCTCGAACAATTCTTCGAGAACCCGGCCCTCTGCCATTCTTTCGCTGACCCTGATGAGATGGTAATAAACGTTGCCGACAAAGGCGGCCGCAAAAACGGCGGCAAACAGGCGCAGCTGCGGCCACTTGGCGAGTCTTTTTCCCAGACCGGCATAAGTCGGCAGGAAGAAGAAAGTCACCATGAGTTCCTTGAAGTAGTAGTAGTAGCGGTTCCAGAACTCCACCACCGACTCGGCCAGAAGCGGCTTGTAGGTATTGCGGAAAACGTTGAAGCCGAACAGCCTGAGCACCCCGATGATCACGTGCCCGCCGGCGGCATGGCGCAGCACCTGCTTCACCAGTTCGCAGTAAACACTGGCCCAGGAGGCGGCGAGTGGTGCTTCAGCACCCTGCTTGGCCAGCTGTCCCAGCGCCGGAATGCCGAGGGTGCGCCCGCCGATGGCACGGGTCAGTGAATTGCCCGCCCCGTAAATAATCCCCTCCATGACGTACATGACCACGCCCCAGCAGAGGCCAAGCAGGATGAGCCTGATCCCTGCCAACTGAGACCGCGCCAGTTCGATTTCCGTTTTTGCTTCGTGCTGGGACAGGTAAACCAGTCCCTTGCCGTACGGGGTATCGTTGCCGCCATAAGCCGGCCAGAGGTAGATCAGGTGGTCGGAAAAGCGTGTGCCGGTCATGCGGCCATGCTGGCCCGAGAGCAGCAGGAAGGCACAGCGCCAGATCAGAAAGGGAAAGACGATCGCGATCCCGAACAGCACGGTCCGCCACCCTCCTGCAATCGGCCCGGCAGTCCAGAGCATCGCAAGAAAGCCCCAGTAGAGCAGGTGCAGCGTCAGTTGCGGGTGGCGTCTGATTACGGCCGGCAGGGCAGCAAACCCCGCGGCGGCGCGATACATGAGGCCGAGAATGGCGAACAGGGCAACAATGACAAATGCGACTTCCGGACCACTTGGCGCCAGGGGCAAGCCTTTGTGGCTGCCCAGAATATTCAGCGGAATTACTACCCCTGCAGCGAGCGCTGCCGCCGCCAGAATCGCCCGCCGTCTCGATGGCCTCAGCCAACCGAGTACCCTGCCCAGCCGTGCACACCACCAGGCAATGACAGCTGGGTTTTCATGGAACTGTGTGAGCCGGCCAATTCCCATGGAAGGCAAGTAGTTTCCGGTTGATTCAAGTCAGGCAGGCGACCTGTTTTCCGCTCATTCCCCCTGCCGCACACCCATCCCGGAATCACGCAAAGGAGGGGGATTCAACGGCGCCGGCGAAGTATCCCCAAGCCTGCAGGCACAGTCAATCCCGGATTTCGTGCCAGATGCGCCAGATTGCAGGCTGCGGCCCCGGCATCCTGCTGCACGGCATTCGCGCGCTCTGACGCCCGGACACGGAGACAGGAAGTCGGCGCCGGCGACACGGCGACACTCCCTGCTGCGGCAGGGTCTCGGGCGCGGTGGCTATCGAATCCCGGCCGGGGTATGTTCTCCGGTTGCCCCAACCCCAATCCCGCATCATGGAATTCATCAAGATTCGCGGCGCGCGAACTCACAACCTGAAGAACATCAACCTCGACCTGCCGAGGAACCGCCTGCCCGTAATCACCGGCCTGTCCGGCTCGGGCAAGAGTTCGCTGGCTTTCGACACGCTCTACGCCGAGGGTCAGCGGCGTTACGTCGAATCGCCCTCCGGCGGCGAGCCGCAGCGCATTCGGCTCGCTTCTCAGATCGGCTCGGGTTTGACGGGCGTCATGTATGTGCTGGACGAACCTCCAATAGTCGGCGCTGACGGGCCGGCGGTACTCGACATCGATTGGGGTATGCTTGCGGCAGATCATTCACATTGCCCCCTTGGTTTCAGTACAGAGGAGACCTGACCATGACAACGGTCCCGATCGAATTGCCCGATGCGACCGCGCAGGCGGCACGCGATGCGGGACTGCTAACGACACCGGCGCTGGAGCGCCTGCTCAATGACGCCCTGCGCCGCAAGGGGGTAAATGAACTTTTCGAGAAGATGGATGAGCTGGCCGACGCGAATTTCCCGCTCATGACGATGGAAGAGATTCAGGCCGAGGTCAGCGCCGTACGTGCGGAAAGGCGCACGCGTGCGGCTGGTTCTTGATACCAATGTCGTGCTCTCGGGCATGCTTTGGCGCAGCCATCCGCGCCGCCTGCTCGATCTGGCGAAAGAAGAGGCGGTCTCCCTCTACACCAGCAGTGCGCTGCTCGACGAACTGGCCGAAGTGCTCGCGCGAAAAATGGACGGCAATGCTCGCTACCCGACAAACCCACGCGACTTATCTGATGCAGCGCTACGGCTTGCTGGCAAAGGTGGTCCGGCCCGGCCGCATCGGTCGCGTCGTCCCCAACGATCCGGATGACGATGCCGTCATCGCCTGCGCGCTGGCCGCCCGTGCTGACCTCATCGTCTCCGGCGACAAGCACCCGCTCGGCTTGGTGGGCAGTATCAGGGCATCCCCATCGTTACCCCAGCCCAGGCCATCCAACTCGTCGGCAGATAAAGGAAGGGCCGCATCAGCGACCCTTCTTTCTTCGGGAGCGACCCGCAGCGGCAAGTAGGGAGTTTCATACTTCTACCTACAGGCTATCGCCGTGCCGCGAACGCCGACTTTCAATGGCTATGCCAATTCAATTCGAGCCTGGCCCCTTTTCCCCCGCTTTTCCCGCCGGGAACAAGCGCCAGGAGTGGACGGACCCCGGGGGCAGGCGAAATTTGATTCATGCAGCTCCACACGGTCACTGGCAAACTGGTGGCTTTACATGGAGGACATCGTGTCATTCAAGCGACAGATCATCTCCCGTGCCTCGACCGACCGGCTTGAACTGCTGATCGAGGAGCGCTTGCAGCCCGGCTCGAATCGCGAACGCATCGACGAGCGCATCTGGAACCTGTTCGGCGAGCGCTGGGCGGTGCTCTACACCGA
>JANMTA010000023.1:0-8821 GCA_031389965.1 Betaproteobacteria bacterium | reverse complement strand
CATTGCCTCGTCGTACCCGAACTTTGGGCCGGCATGCAGGGCGACGACTGGCTCAACAACGCATCGACGCGCGACGCCTTCGGCGACTACGTCGAAAACATGCTGGAGAACGACGCGAAGCGTGAGTTGGCCGCGGTCGCGTCACGCTGCAGGGAGCGCGGACTGGCCTGCGAGTCCGTGGTGCGCTTCGGCAATCCGGCCGAAACCGTGCTGGCTGCGGCGGGCGAGGTCGACGCCGATCTCGTCGTTATCGGTTCGCCGCGGAAGAGGGGCGAGGAGGGTCTGCGCTCGCGCATGGAACTCGAAAAGCTGGTGCGCGGCCTGAAGTGCCCCTTGCTGATCGCACCGCATCCTTGAGCGACAAATCAGACGCAACGTCCGGCACGGACACCGCAAAGGAGGATTGCGCCCGCGCCGAGACCTCTGTCCCGGTCGATGCCGATGCGGTATTCGAGTTCATCGCGGACATCCAACGTCTGTTTCGCCTCAATCCGCATCTCGAAATCGATAGCTGGCAGCGCTTGCCCGATGGCATGCGCCTTGCCGCACTCAACGAGACGACCGGACGGCGTATCGATACGGTGGTTCGCGTCGAGACGACGCGCTCAACGCGCAGCATTGTTCTGAGCTACGCCGCCGGTCTGAAGCAGGTAACGACGCTGACGGTTCAGGATGGCGATGGCCACGGCTGCCGCCTTGTCGTTATCGAGCACTATCCGGCCATCGAGGATGCGCAGGACCCACGCGTCGCCGAAGTCGATCGCAGCCTGATTCCCTGGGTCAATGCCATCCGCCGCCATCTGCTCGGTCGCAAACGCTGGGGCTGGCTACCCGGCTGGCGCTGGTGGCATGAGCAATTCCTCCCGGGCATGGTGCCACGCCAGCGCCGCATTGTGCGCATGATCGTCTGGATCAGCGTGCTCGAATTCGTCGTATTCCTGCTGGTCGCTGCAGTCTTCTGGGCGGAACAGCGCGGCGGCTGAAAAGACAGGCCATGCACCGGCCCGGATCAAAGCTCGATCTGGGTACCGAGTTCCACCACGCGATTGGTCGGCAGCTTGAAGAAGTCGGTCGCCGTGCCGGCGTTGCGGAACATCCACATGAACAGGATCTGCCGCCACAGCGGCATTGACGGCACCCGGTTGGGAACGATGGTTTCGCGGCCGAGGAAGAAGGAGGTTTCCATCATCTCGACCGGGGCCATGCCGTGTTCGCCGCAAAGTTCGAGGGCCAGCGGAATGTTGGGGTCATCCTTGAAGCCGTAGTTCAGGATGACCCGGTAAAAGCCCTCGGCGAGAGGGTCGACCAGCATGCGATCCTGCGAGTCGACATGCGGGATGTCCTGCATATTGACGTTGAGCAGAATGACCCGTTCGTGCAGCACCTTGTTGTGCAGCATGTTGTGCAGCATCGCCCGCGGCACGCCGTCGGGGCGCGTGGTCATGAATATGCCGGTACCCGCCACGCGATGCGGGCCGCCGAACTGCAGGCTGGAGAGGAAGGCATCAAGCGGCATCGAGTCCTGCTGGAGCCTTTCGTAGAGCAGGGTGCGGCCGCGCTTCCAGGTGGCCAACAGGATGAATATGCCGAGACCGAGCGCCAGCGGGAACCAGCCGCCATCGAACACCTTGACCAGATTGGCCGAGAAGAAGGCGAAGTCGACGACCAGGAACAGTGCCAGGAACAGCCCGGCCTGCAGCCAGTTCCAGTTCCACAGCGCGCGCACCACGACAAAGGCCAGCAGCGTGTCGATCATCATGGTCAGGGTGACCGCTATCCCGTAGGCCGAAGCCAGGTTCGATGACGACTTGAAGCTGAGCACGAGGACGATCACCGCCAGCAGCAGCAGCCAGTTGATGTTGGGAATGTAGATCTGTCCCTTTTCGCGCTCCGAGGTAAACCTGACATGAATCCGCGGACAATAGCCGAGCTGCATGGCCTGACTGGTGAGCGAGAAGGCGCCGGATATGACCGCTTGCGAGGCGATGACGGCCGCGGCCGTCGCCAAGGCGACCATGGGATAAAGCAGTTCTTGCGGGACCAGCATGAAGAAGGGATTCTTCACTGCGGCCGGATTGTCGAGGATCAGCGCGCCCTGACCGAGGTAGTTCAGGTACAGGCAGGGAAATACATACCCCAGCCACGCCCACTTGATGGAGCGCCGGCCGAAATGTCCCATGTCGGCATACAGCGCCTCGCCGCCGGTGATCGCCAATACCACCGCGCCCAGAGCCAGCCAGGCGTGGGAGCGGTTTTCCAGGAAAAAGTGCAGGGCGTACCACGGGTTGATGGCGGCGATGACGTCAGGGTGCTTCAAGATGTTCCAGATGCCCAGCACGCCGAGTGTGCCGAACCAGAACAGCATCACCGGTCCGAACAGGGCGCCGACGCTGGCCGTGCCGCGCGGCTGAAAGATGAACAGGCCGCAGAGGATGCCGATGGCAATGGGTACGATATAGGGCTTGAACATCGGCGTGGCGACTTCCAGTCCTTCAACCGCCGAAAGTACCGACATGGCGGGCGTGATCACGGCATCGCCGTAAAACAGGCCGGCGCCGAAAATTCCCAGGATGGACATCAGCCACAGCATGCGCGGTCCTGCTCCCTGTGAGCGCAGCGCGAGTGAAGTAAGTGCCATGATGCCGCCTTCGCCTCGATTGTCGGCACGGGTAATGAACATCACGTATTTGAGCGATACCGTGATGGTCAACGCCCAGAAGATCAGCGAGAGAATGCCCAGCAGGTTGTCCGGTGTTACCGCCACGGCGTGCGGGCCGTTGAAGACTTCCCTCATGGTGTAGAGCGGGCTGGTGCCGATGTCGCCGTAAACCACGCCCATGGCCGCCACGGAAATCGCGGCGAGGCGGGTTTTAGAAGTCTCGCCAGTGGGATTGCTGCTCTGCACCATGCGACGATTATAGGCGCATTGGGAATCAGGCGTTACGCATCCAAAGCGCCAAAATTAATGGTTGAAAATCGGTGTGACGCAGCGGTGAGATGCCTCCGTGCGGCCTTCGCGATCGCTTCGAAGCCGAAGCGCTGGCGCCTGCCACGGCGACCAGGTCAGGTGTAGTCATGACAAATCCGCCTTGGAGATTGTGGGACGATCGAGTTTGTCGGATAATTCGCGCCTCGCGCAGTCAGTATTTCTCAGGGCGGCGACATCCCGGGCCGGGGTGACGGAATCGGTAGACGTAGCGGTCTCAAACACCGCCGCCGCAAGGCATGGGGATTCGACTTCCCCCCCCGGCACCACTTAGACTAGAGCGGCTTTCCAGACGGAAGGCCGTTTTTGTTTCTGCTCCCTTCGGCCATCGTGGGACACCCTTGGGACACCCGGCCGGAAACCTTCCCAGCATTCGCCGCTCTCCGATCTTGCCCGTTCTGGCTGGGCTTCGGCTAACGTCATGCAGCCCGCATGTTTGCGCCGGCTGGTGCATCGGCCCCAATTTTTGGGGCTTTAGTGTCCCAAGAGTGTCCCGCCATTCGTGAAAATGTGGCTGTAAGCCGCTTAAATCATAGATAGTGATACATAGATTGTGCGGATTAGTAATCCGCTGTTGCTATTTATTGCCGATTGTTCTATGCTGCTTTCAAGTATTGAACGGGGGCAGTCATGGCGACCATTGAGAAGCGAGTATCTGGCGACGGGAAAACCACCTACCGGGCGAAAGTCCGCTTGAAGGGGCTTCCGTCCGAGTCCGCGACCTTTGCGCGACTGACCGACGCCCGCGAATGGGCGCAGCGTATCGAGTCCGACATGAAGGCCGGCCGCTACTTCGGCGGGGCGAAGCTGCACACGTTCAAGGAGCTGGCCGACGAATACGAGACCGCTTCCGGCGACCTGCTGTCAATTGATGACCTCAAGCGCCACCTTGCCGCATGGCGGGACGAATTCGGCCGCGACCTGCTCTCGGAAGTGACCCCGGAACGAATCAAACGCGCCCGCGACAAGCTGCTGGCCGGCGAGACCCGCTACACCGAGCGGGCAACCGGCGACCCGAAGAAAGACGCGCAGCGCCAAAAGGGCAAGCGCACCGGTCCCACCGTCAACCGCTACGTCGCCACACTGTCGGCCTGTCTGACCTATGGCGTCAAGCAACTTGGCTGGATCGAGCGAAACCCGGTAGAGCGCGTCCCGAAGTCCAAGGAAAACCCCGGCCGCGTTCGTTTTCTGAACGAGGAAGAATTGCCGCGCCTCTTGGATGCCTGCCGTCCTTGGCCCGACCTTTATCTGGCCGTGGTGCTATCGCTCACCACCGGGGGCCGCCAGGCCGAAATCATGGGTTTGCGCTGGCCACAAATCGACTTCGCCCGCCGCGTAATCACCTTGAATCAGGGCACCACGAAGAACAAGGATGCCCGCGCCCTCCCGCTGTCGGGCGAAGCCTTTGAACTGCTGCAAGAGCGGAGCAAGGTACGCAGCCTCAAAGATGACCGCGTGTTTCTGCCTGTCACGCCGAAGGGCATCAATCGCGGTTTTCGTGAGGCATGGATTCGGGCGCTCAAGGCTGCCGATATTGAAAACTTCCGCTGGCATGACCTGCGCCACACCGCCGCGTCATACCTCGCAATGTCTGGCGTGTCGCTAGTGGAGATTGCAAAAATCTTGGGCCATCGCACACTGGCAATGGTGGCGAGATACAGCCACCTTGACCCCTCCCATGTTGTCGCTGTCGGCGACAAGCTGGCCGCGAGGCTTTCACTTGGGGGCAAGAAATGATCTGAATTTGCCGAGAGGCAACAAGACGGGCCGGCAAGGTGTTAGCACCACCAAGCCGACCCTAACCAAGCAGCAACTACCAAGGAGTTACAGCATGGCTGAATCAAATTGTACGATGGCGCAGATTGACGACACACCGGATAACGCGGTCAGGCACCTATTCCAACTTTGGCTAGCGGAAAAAGACAAGGAGTCGCCGGATCGCCCTGAACTCGACAAAATCGAATCCTGCATCTGCATGATGCTGGCCCCTGAAGTTCCGGCATTGCGGCACCGGCAGACAGCAAAAATATTGCCGTTCCCCACGATGCACTAAGCGCAGCAGAATTCAGCACCAGACGGCAGGGGAGTGCGCCCCACCTGTCTGGTGTTTCTGATCGATGGTTGCACGGGGGAGGAATACGGAAAGATGAACAGCAAGCGACTGACGGTCATGATTGGGGAGCGCGAAGCTCTTCCGGTGCGAGCAATTCCTTATGCGACGGACTGGAACAGCTTCACCCCTGACATGCTGGCGTGGTATCTCGGAGAGGATGACGAGCGATTCTCCGACGACGTAATGCCTCTCATGCCGTTGAGGGCGTACCGCATGGAGGATGGACAGCCTGCCCCCATAGAGCCTTCGGCGTGGGCGGGCGTTGCGGACGCGCTCAAGAACACCGATGACGAATCGCGGATCGGTCATATCTCATGCCTCCCTCCGAGCGTTTTTGTTTGGCTGGATGACTTTCGGCGGGTATGGCGGGAACGGTGCAAGCGTGAGTTCGTCGTCCCATTTGAACAGGTGCCGGGATTCAAGCAACAGTGGCGCGAAAAGTTTGGCGAAGAATTCCCTGACGAGACAACCGATGGCGAGCGTATTCCCGCAGATGTCGGTGATGAATTGTCTATGTCGCCGACATTACTCGATGGCGCAACCACACAAATCTTGATGGAAGGATTTGAGACATATTCCGACTTAGAAAAGGGAGTCGGCGCTGGCGGAACGGCGACCAACAGTCGCACCCCTGCCAGAATAGATGCCATTGTGGACACTGCGCGGCAACTAGGATATGACCCAATGTCCGTTCCTTACGGTGGAAAGGCTGCGATTGAGCGCGAATGTCTGGCAAACATGATAAGTGAGCCACACCGATTCACAGCCGACACGTTCAAAGCAACGTGGCAAGCCGCCCGCGATGCTAAGCGAATTGACGTTGAAAACGCCGAAATCTACCGAGGACAGTAAGCCGAAAACCCGCATGGTTGCTAGTGGGAGAGTGGGAAACCCACTCTCCCACTCCTAGACGACCCACTACCCTAGGGCGTTTTCATTCTCCCTGTCAGCAAGCGCAACGCATAACAGCAACGCGCCCCTGCTGGCAAGTTTCCTCAACTTCGGAGAATGAACCATGCGCGCAGCGACCATCGAAACATCGGCATCCGTGTCGGCACTTCACGCGGCAATGGCGGCACCAGTTGCCCGTCGTTACCTAACCATCAACGAGTGCGCTGAAATCCGGCCATTCACCACACCCGCCCTGCGTGACCTGAAGTTCAAGGCGCACGACCGTAAGAACAGTCGGGGCGACATCATCAAGGGTAATGGCACTGGTCCCGCAGGTGTCTGGGCGCAAATTGGCGCAAAGGTGCTAGTCGATCTTTCTGCGCTAGATCGCTGGATTGAGTCACACAAGACTACCGGGAGCGCAATATGAACACGCCCCCGAACCAGACTGCATCCGAGAGCGCGTTAGCCGTGGCGGCTGATTCGCATGATACGCCGCCTGCGGGATGCGCGCTCTGCGCTTTTCCGGAGGTCGTCGCACAACTGAGTCGAATTGCCGCTGCCCTCGAACGGCAGACGGCGGAGCAGCGGGGCGTTATTTCCATGCTCAGAACAATCTCGGCGGACATTGGTAGCCTGACCTGGTGGGTGTCACATAAGCCGGCGCCGCGCACGGTAAGGAAATCAAAGACTGGGGGCCGGTCATGACCGCCATCCCGCAATTCACGCTCCGCCAGTCATTGCCGATGAATCCGTCTATGCAGTTCGCCGATGCAATCAGAGCGGCCGGCTTGACTCCGCCAGGCGTAATCGAGGCCGGCGCAGGTATTCGCCGCTTCTCCAGCAACGGCAAGCGCGGCGACGCCTCTGGCTGGTATATCTTTCACGATGACGGTATTCCCGCTGGGATGCTGGGTGACTGGCGCGCTGGATTCCAACAGACGTGGAGGGCTGATATAGGGCGTCAGCTAACCACTACCGAAGAAGCTGCGCATCGCGCCAAGATCGAACTACTTCGCCGCGAGCGTGACGCCGAGAAGTTGCGCGGAAATGAAGAGGCAGCGGCGCGAGCCACCATGATGTGGACGACGGCTACTCCGGCAACTCCGGCGCATCCCTATCTGAGGCGCAAGGGCATTGGTCCCAACGGCGCGAAAGTTGGCTCCGACGGTTGGCTGCTGGTCCCAATGCATGACGCCGCAGGCAAGTTATGGAATGTCGAGCGCATTGCGCCGGATAAACCCGCCGATGGAAGCAGCGACAAGATAGGCGTCTTTCGCGGTAGGCGAACCGGATGCTTTTCCATCATCGGCATCGTTGACGGCGCTAAGTCGCTTTGCATCTGCGAGGGCTTCGCTACCGGTGCAACCATCCATGAAGCCACCGGCTTGCCGGTAGCGGTGGCATTCAATGCCGGGAACTTGCTATCCGTCGCCAAGGCCATGCGGGAGAAGTTACCCGATGCGTCTTTGACCGTCTGCGCCGATGATGACTGGAAAACAGACGGCAATCCCGGACTCACCAAGGCGACCGAAGCGGCGCAAGCCGTGGGCGGATTGATGGCCGTTCCTGACTTCGGGCCTGACCGGCAGGAGCGCTTGACCGACTTCAACGACATGGCATCACAGTCCGGGCTGGACGCCGTCAAAAGTTTGATTCAACGCGTGGGCAACAAAGATTCGCAGACTCTCTACCCTGAACCGCTTCCGCTGCCCAAGCTGCCGCCCGTCCCGGCCTTTCCGTTGGAGTTGCTGCCGGACGCGCTGAAGCCGTGGATCGCCGATGCGGCGGACCGTGCACGATTCAGCCCGGCGTTTGCCGCCGTCGGCTGCATGGCGGCTCTTGGCAGTGTGATCGGAAGGAAGATCGGAATCCGCTTGAAGAAGTACGACGACTGGACCGAATACGCGAACGTCTGGGGCGGCATCATCGGTCCGCCATCGGCGCTGAAGTCCCCGGCCATTCGCGCTGCCATGAAGCCGTTCAAAGCCCTACAGATGGCAGCAGACGAGGTACACGCGAAGCTGATGGCCGCATACCGGAAGGAAGTTGAAATGTTCAAGCTACGAAAGGACGCCAGAAAGAAAGTCCAAGCCAAGACATTGAAGGACGATCCTGACGCACAGATCGACCTTAATGACTCTGAAGGGCCGGAAGCCCCGCGAGAGCGCACGTACTGGACTTCCGATGTCACTGCCGAGAGGCTGGGCGAGTTGCTTGCTGAGAATCCTAGCGGCCTGCTGGTCGAGCGGGATGAACTTTCGTCACTTCTGGTGACTCTGGAAGATGAACGAAACGCGACGGCGCGGGGACTGTATCTGTCGGGCTGGTCCGGGCAGGAAGGTTACCGCTTTGATCGAATCATGCGCGGAACAACGACGCTCCCCAAGTTCGCGCTATCCGTGGTTGGTGGCATCCAGCCGGGGCCGCTGGCGCGTTATGTTCGCGGCGCATTCTCAGGCGAGCGCGCGGACGGTCTGCTTCAACGCTTCCAGCTCCTTGTCTGGCCAGAGTATGAGCCATTTGACTACGTCGACCGCTGGCCGGATCGCCACGCCGCACAGCAGGCCCGTGAGGTATTTGAGCGGGCGGATACGCTTGATGCGGTTGCAATCGGGGCAACCGACATCTTCGGCGGCGATCCGCCCTTCGTCCGCCTGTCTGAAAAGGCGCAAATCATCTTCATCGACTGGTATACGCGGTTTATGCAGTCGGCTCGTAGCGCGGATACGGGAGGCGAAGGTAGCGCGGCACTTGCGGCCCACTTCGGGAAGTATCCGGGCCTTGTCGGCAAGCTGGCGCTGATCCTGCACGTCGCCGATGAACCAGAC
>JANMTA010000511.1:0-1553 GCA_031389965.1 Betaproteobacteria bacterium | reverse complement strand
GGCAGCAGGCGCTCGATGCTGGCGGCGACACGCGCAATGAAGTCTGCGTCCGGGCTCAGCAGAATCGCCTGCGCCAGTTCGTCATGCTCGGCCTGGGCGAACAGGTCGATCGCGACCCAGTCGGGATTGGCCGAGGCGTCGGCGATAATCAGCACTTCCGAGGGCCCGGCCACCATGTCGATGCCGACGGTGCCGAAGACGCGGCGCTTCGCGGCGGCGACATAGGCGTTGCCGGGACCGACGATCTTGTCCACTTGCGGAATGGTCTGCGTGCCGTAGGCCAGCGCCGCCACAGCCTGCGCCCCGCCGATGGTGAACACCCGATCGACGCCGGCGAGGCAGGCGGCGGCCAGCACCAGCGCATTCTTCTCGCCGCGCGGGGTGGGCACCACCATGATGAGTTCGCCGACGCCCGCCACCTTGGCCGGCAGGGCATTCATCAACACCGAACTCGGATAGGCGGCCTTGCCGCCCGGCACGTAAAGACCGACCCGGTCGAGCGCCGTGATCTTCTGCCCGAGCCGCGTGCCGTCGGCTTCGGTGAAGCTCCACGACTCGAGTTTCTGTCGCTCGTGATAGGAAGTTACCCGCTGCGCCGCGGCTTCAAGGGCCGAACGCTGCGCGACGGGAAGTCGGTCGAGCGCTTCCCGCAACTGGCTGCGCGGCAGTTCGAGTTCGGCGATGGTGCCGACATCGAGCTGGTCGAAGCGACGCGTGTAGTCGAGCACCGCCGCATCGCCCTCAGTGCGTACTCGCTTGAGAATTTCGGCGACGATCTGTTCGATGGCGTCGTCGGTCGAGTGATCGAAGTGCAGCAGCACATCGAGCGTCGCGGCAAAACCGGAGTCGGCGCTGGTGAGACGGCGAATCATTTTATTGCGCCTTCAATCGCCGCGATGACGGGCTGCAGCAATTCACGCTTCATCTTGAGCGCAGCTTGATTCACCACCAGTCGCGAGGAAATGCTCATGATTTCCTCGACCTCCACCAGATTGTTGGCTTTCAGCGTGCTGCCGCTGGACACCAGATCGACAATGGCTTCCGCCAGCCCGGCCAATGGCGCGAGTTCCATCGAGCCGTAGAGCTTGATCAGATCGACATGCACGCCCTTGGCGGCGAAGTGTTCACGGGCAACGGTGATGTACTTGGTGGCAATGCGCAGGCGGGCGCCGCTGCGAACTGCGGCGGCGTAATCAAAGCCGGCCGGGGCCGCCACGCACATGCGGCATTTGGCAATCCTGAGGTCGAGTGGCTGATACAGCCCGACCCCGCCATGCTCGAGCAGCACGTCCTTGCCGGCGATGCCGAGATCGGCCGCGCCGTATTGGACATAGGTCGGCACATCCGAAGCACGCACGATGACCACGCGCACGTCATCGCGGTTGGTGCCGATGATCAGCTTGCGCGACTTCTCCGGATCTTCGGCCGGCACGATGCCCGCCGCCGCCAGCAAAGGCAGGGTTTCCTCGAAGATGCGGCCCTTGGACAGGGCGATGGTTATTCCGCTCATGCGACTATTTTACCCGGCGAATGTTGGCGCCCAAAGCGGCCAG
>JANMTA010000503.1:0-4217 GCA_031389965.1 Betaproteobacteria bacterium | reverse complement strand
TTCCAGGCGCAGGGCGCGCAGGGCCTTGAAGCCGAACACGTTGCCGACCAGCGAGGTCAGCACGTTGACGATGGAGCCCTCCTCGAAGAGGTCGATCGGGTAAGCGACGAAGGCGTAGAAGCAGGTGTCGTCGCCGGGTACATCTTCGATACGATAGGCGCGGCCCTTGTAGTAGTCGAGGTCGGTCAGCAGATCGATCCACACCGTGGTCCAGGTGCCGGTTGACGACTCGGCCGCGACGGCGGCCGCGACTTCCTCGCGCGGCACGCCAGGCTGGGGAGTGATCTTGAACACCGCCAGAATGTCGGTATCCAGCGGCGTGTATTCCGGGGTCCAGTAAGTCTGCCGGTACTCTTTTACACCGGCGTTGTAGGTCTTGACAGCCATTTGTTCCTCCAATGTGATGGATCGGGTTTTCCTCAAAACTTGTCGGCGCTACCTGAGGTGCTGCTAGCATTTTGCAGAAAACAAACTATCAATAACATTCACTTTTTGTGATTGTTTGCATAAGAATTACCTTATTCATGCAACTCGGTCCGGCTCGCCGTCGCGACCTTTCGCTCATGCAGCCGCCGCAGCCGCGCAAGCGAAGTACCGGCGAGGCTCGGCACGACAGCCAGCGCGCCGGCAAAGTGCGCGCCCCGCGAGTAGTCGGCCTCGCACACCAGCGTTGGCAAACCGGCCGCCAGCGCCGCGCGCAGGCCATTGACCGAATCCTCGACCGCAAGGCACGCGCTGGCCGGCAGTTTGAGCTTTTCCAGTACCCAGAGGTAGATGTCTGGCGCCGGCTTCTTGGCCGGAACCACATCCCCGGCGCCGATCACTTCAAACCAATCTTCGGCATCTTGAGCAAGGCTTGCACGCAACAGTGCCGCAACGTTTTCCGGCGTGGTCGTGGTGGAGATCGCCAGGCGCAGGCCGGCGGCGCGCGCTTCGTCGATCAGGCGTGCCACGCCGGGCAGCATGGGTATGCCGCCGGCCTCCAGCAGAGCGAGGTAGTGGCGGGTCTTGGCCGCGTGCAGGGCGGCGATGCGGGCGGCGACGTCCTTCTGCCGCAGAAAGTCGCGATCATGGCGCTCGGCATGGAAACGCAGGCGTTCCTTGCCGCCGGTCACTTCCAGCAGTTCGCCGTAGAGCGCCTCGTCCCAGCGCCAATCCAGGCCGGCTTCGGCGAAGGCCGCGTTGAAGGCGGGACGATGGCCGTCGCGCTCGGTATCGGCCAGCGTGCCGTCGACATCGAAGATCAGGGCTTCAAGCATGGAAGCCAGCATAGCCTGCCACCACCCATAAGCGCCAGTCATAGTTTCTTATGGCGGTGATAAGATGGGGCGGATTTTGCAAAACCGCGCGAAACCGTCCAGCCAACCCCCGGAGCCCCTCAGCCATGAATAGAGCGACCCTGCGCCAGCTCAAGATATTCGAGGCGGTGGCACGCCACTGCTCCTTCTCGCGCGCCGCAGAGGAACTGCACCTGACCCAGCCGGCGGTGTCGATGCAGGTGCAGGCACTGGAGGATCTGGCCGGACTGCCGCTGACCGAGCAGGCCGGCAAGAAGGTGCGCCTCACCGCCGCCGGCGAAGAGCTGGCGCGCCAGGCGCGACGCGTCGCCGAGCAGTTGCGTGAAGCCAGTGAGGCGCTGGCGGCGCTGAAAGGGGTCGAAGCCGGCCGCCTCAAGATCGGCGTGGTCAGCACCGCAAAATATTTCGCGCCCTCATTGCTGGCGGAGTTCCGCCGCCGCCATCCCGGCGTCGAGCTGCAACTGACGGTCAACAACCGCGGCTCCATCGTGCGCAATCTCGCCGACAACGATATCGACCTGGCCATCATGGGCACGCCGCCGAACGAATTCGAGACCGTGGCGAAGATTTTTGCAGAACACCCCCTGGTCTTTATCGCCGCACCCGACCACCCGCTCGCGGGCAAACGCAACATCGACCCGAAACGGCTGGCCGAAGAAACCCTCCTGATCCGCGAGCCCGGTTCGGGCACGCGCGGCGCCCTGGAACGTTTCCTCGAGGAACATCAGGTCCCCGCCGGCGCAAGGATGGAGTTGGGCAGCAACGAAACCATCAAGCAGGCCGTGATGGCCGGCCTCGGCCTGTCTTTCATCTCGGAACACACCATCGGCCTGGAGCGCTCGGTGGGGCGCCTGGTCAGGCTGAACGTCATCGGCACACCCGTCAAGCGGCAATGGCGCCTGGTCTATCGCACCGACAAGCGCCTGATGCCGGCGGCCACCGCTTTCGTCGAGTTCATGGATAGCGAAGGCTCACGCCTGATCGAAGCGCAGGTCGGCAGGCAGGTGCCGGTCGCGGCGACACCGGGGCTGAAGGCGGCTCGACCGAACGGCAGAAAACCTGACTGAAAGGAGTGGGCGGCAGCCTATTTCCTTGCCGCGACAGGCCACAGCGTTGAAGTGACGCCCTGCCTGGTGATGAACGCCTTGACGTGGTACTGCCCGACGCTAAGTCGCTTGCCGCCCCCGGGCAGCGCGCTCATGAAAATATCGGCAATCTGATCTTCCGCCAGGTTCGTGGTACCGGCGGAATGCCAGACCCGAACATGGTTGCAGTCATCGCGGTCGATCAGCAGGACCTTGTCGTTCTTTGCCTCAGGCAGGCTGATCGTCACGCCTTCACCGGTTTCATGGACGCGGGCAGGGCCGGCGCCTGCCTGTAACTGGATCAGCAAGACGTTGTCGGCGGAATTGGCGGAAGTAACGACCATCAGCGCGGCCAGGAACAGGAGGACCCTCACCGCGTGGTCCACTTGATCGAACAGCCGATGCCGGGTATCTGCTGCGCCGGCCCCGTGCCGGTCAGAGCGACTTGCTGCATGGCCTCGTACAGGTCGCGGCGCACACCATCGGGCGCCGCCTCCTTGCGCGATTCATCGAGCCGGCCGCGATACTGGAGCTCGAGTTTTGCGTTGTAGCCGAAGAAATCCGGAGTGCACACGGCGCCATAGGCTTTGGCCACCGCCTGCGATTCGTCCAGCACATAGGGGAAGAGGAAGGCCAGTTCGCGCGCAATGGCCGCCATGTTGTCCCAGGAATCCTCCGGGTAGTCCGTCGGGTCGTTGCTCATGATGGCGATGCTGCCGATCCCCAGCTCGGCCAGTTCCCGCGTGTCGCGCACGATGCGGCGGATCACCGCCTTGACATAGGGGCAGTGATTGCAGATGAACATCACCAGCAGGCCTTTCGGGCCGCGCGCGCTGGCGAGGCTGTGACGCCGGCCATCGATGCCCGGCAGGTCGAAGTCGACAGCCAGCCGGCCGAAGTCGCAAACGGGTGGGGAAAGGCTGACCATGCGCTGGGTCCGAAATTTGGTGATAATCGGAACATGATACCCAGATTCTTCTGCCCCTTCCCGCTGCACCCCGGCGCCACCGTCGAGCTTGCCGCGGAAGCAGCTCACCACGCGCTGAAGGTCCTGAGAGTCGGCGCTGGCGACACGGCGCTTCTGTTCGACGGGCGTGGCGGGCAATGGCGCGCCACACTTCAACCGGCCGGCAAGTCCCTGCGCGCGACCTTGGAAGCATTTGCAGACCACGACGCGGAACCCCCTCTGGCACTGACGCTGGTGCAGGCACTGCCCGCCAGCGACAAGATGGATTTCGTGGTGCAAAAAGCCGTCGAACTGGGGGTGGTCCGCATCCAGCCGGTCGCGGCCAAGCGCAGCGTGATCCGGCTTTCGGGCGAACGCGCCGCGCGCCGCGTCGAGCACTGGCGCAACATCGCCATCGCCGCCTGCGAGCAGTGCGGACGCAATCGCGTCCCCGCGGTAGCGCCAATTCTTGATCTGCCGCAATACCTTGGCATCGCGGCGCGGGAAAATGCATTACGCTTCGTTTGCGCGCCGGGTGCGTCCGGGTCGCTGCGCGACCTGAAGGCCCCCGAAGGTCCGGTCAGCCTGCTGGTCGGCCCCGAAGGCGGCTTCGAAGAGGGTGAGTTGTTGGCGGCACATGCCGCCGGCTTCCAGCCAATCCGCTTGGGGCCGCGGGTGTTGCGCAGCGAAACCGCCGGAATTGGCGCCGTGGCGGCCATGATGACACTTTGGGGAGATTGGTGATGTTCGAATCCGCGGAAATCGGTCACAAGATCGACAAGGACACCTACAAGAAGGACGTGCCGGCCCTGCGCGCGGCATTGCAGGATGCCCAGTACGACCTCAAGGAAAACGGCAAGATTCCGGTGGTGGTGCTGGTCAGCGGTC
>JANMTA010000440.1:0-1565 GCA_031389965.1 Betaproteobacteria bacterium | reverse complement strand
CGTGAAGTTGAGCAGTTTGCTGGTCTGCTGCTTTCTGATGTTCGGCGGTGCGGCAATGGCGAAGGAAGCGGCGCCGATGGCGGCCGATGCCGAGGTCGAAAAGCGCATGGTGGCGATCAGCGAGGAGTTGCGCTGCCTGGTTTGCCAGAATGAATCGCTGTCCGGTTCGCATGCCGAATTGGCGCAGGATCTGCGGCGCGAGATCCGCACGCTGATCGGCCAAGGCAAGACGGACAAGGAAATTCTCGACTTCATGGTCGCCCGCTATGGCGATTTCGTGCGCTATCGGCCGCCGCTGAAGCCGACCACCTGGCTGCTGTGGGGCGGGCCATTCCTGTTGATGGCCGGCGGCATCGCCACATTGATTGCATTCCTGCGGCGCCGCGCGAAAAATAGCGTGGCACCCGTACTTTCCGAAGAAGAACGTCGCCGCGCTGCGGCCTTGCTGGAACAACCCAAGTCATGACCACCTTTTATCTTGCAGCGGCGACGATCCTCGTCGTCGCTATGGCACTGCTGTTGCGCCCGTGGTGGCGTTCCGGGCGCCGTGTCGCCAGCGCCGACTCCTTGCCGGCACTCAATGCCGCCGTCCATCGCGATCGCCTTGCGGAGATTGAGCGCGACCACCGTAACGGCACGCTGTCCGCTGCCGACCTGGTCGAAGCGCGGGAAGAATTGCAGCGGCAACTGCTTGATGATACGGCGGCCACCGAGGTGCCTGCGGCCGAAAGCGTCGGCCGCAGGAGCGGCATCGTGCTCGCCTTGCTGGTGCCCTTGGTTGCGGTGGCGGTGTATGCGCTGCTGGGCAGTCCTGCGGCCATGCTGCCCGGCCCGGCGCAGGCGCAACGCGCCAGCGCCGACATGGAGCAGCTCACCGTCAAGCTGGCGCAAAAGCTGGAACAGAACCCTGCCAATCCCGAGGGCTGGGCCATGCTGGCGCGTTCCTACAAGTCGCTGGGCCGCTGGGATGATGCCGAACGCGCTTTCACCCGTATCGGGCCTGAACTCAACAAGAATGCGGAACTGCTCGCCGAATTGGCGGAAATGCTGGTGCAGAAGAACAATGGATTCACCCAGCGTTCGCGCGAGTTGGTTCAGCAGGCGCTGCGTCTCGAACCCGGCAACATGCTGGCCCTGTTCCTCGGCGGCGGTGAAGCCTTTGACGGCGGACGCTATGCCGAGGCGGCGACGCTCTGGCAGCGCTTGTTGCCGCAACTCGAGCCGGGTAGCGACGATGCGCGCATGGTCGAGACCAGCATCGCCCAGGCGCGCGAGCGCAGCGGTGGTGGTGGCCGGCCGGCGATCGCTCGCGGCGATGTTCTGCCTGGCGCCGTCGTGCCTCAGGACGACGTGCATCGCGGCGTCGGCAAGGCAGCCACGGACAAGGGCGTGGAGCAGAAGACCGCAGCCACCGCGTCGGGAAAATCGGTCAGCGGGCGGGTCGAACTCGCTGCCGCAATCAAGGCCAAGGCCAGTCCCGATGACGTCGTCTTCATCTTCGCCCGTGCCGTCGATGGTCCGCGCATGCCGCTTGCGGCCCTGCGCGCACGCGCGGCAGATCTGCC
>JANMTA010000437.1:0-2790 GCA_031389965.1 Betaproteobacteria bacterium | reverse complement strand
TGCGCAACTGCTGGATCAGGATTTGTCCGCCATTGCGTACCGGGTGCTGGTTCGTGCTCATGCCTGCGCTCCATATTCGCCAGCTGCGGCTTGCTTGAGTTCAATCTCAACGAATGCGAAGTCGAATTCATTGGCATTGATCACGTTGTGTTCGACGCCCGCCGCCCGGCTGTAAGACTTGCCGGCCTTCAGTTCGCTGATGCGTTGGCCGTCAGCGGTTTCAAGCTGCAACGTGCCGTCCTTCAAGGGCACGACCACATAATCGTGTCCATGACGATGCCAGCCGGTCTCTGCGCCCGGTGCAAATCGCCATTCGGTCACGATCACTCGCTCATTGTCAATTTGTACGGTCGGTTTAGCCTTCGCTCGTTCAGTCTGCATGCTTTGCTTTCAAAGTTGGATGTTGCGATCGCCCCGGTGTTTTTCAGGCGCAAGGTTCAAGGACGCGCGCCTCAGATGGCATGGGTTTCCAGGCCTGGCCGGGGATGGCGCTGATGAGTCTCTGGGTGTAGGCGTTTTGCGGCCGCTCAAAGACGTCGCCGGGGGTGCCGTACTCAACGATGCTGCCCTTGTGCATGACGATGATCTGGTGGCAAATCTGGGCTGCCACCCGCAAGTCGTGCGTGATGAAGATCATGGCTACGTTCAATCGTTGCTGGATCTCCTGCAGCAGCTTGAGCACCTGGGCCTGCACCGATACGTCCAGCGCCGATACCGATTCGTCAGCCACCAGCAATTGCGGCTCCAGTGCCAGCGCACGCGCAATACCAATGCGCTGGCGTTGCCCACCGGAGAAGGCATTTGGATAACGGTCAAATGCTGAGCCATCCATTTCCACCAAGCGCAGCAGTTCGCGTGCCTTGCGTTCAGCGTCGGGGTAAGCGACGCCATTGGCTACCGGCCCATCGGTGATGCTGCGTCCCACGGTGTGACGCGGATTCAAGGACGCAAACGGATCCTGGAAAATCATCTGCAGCTGTTTACGGTACGGCCGGAACTGCGCCTGCGACAAGGGGGCGATGTCAGTGCCGTTGAAAATGAGCTGGCCACCATTGATGTCGGTCAGGCGCAGCAGGCACCTGCTGATGGTTGATTTTCCGGAACCGGACTCGCCCACGATACCCAGAGTTTCACCACGCCGCACACTAAAGCTGACATCGTTAACGGCGTGCACCACGCGCTTTTTCACCAGCAGGCCACGGGCCGTGACGTAGGTTTTTCGCAGGTTCCTGACCTCCAGTACCGGCGCCTCGGTCGATGTGGTTGCAACTGTGTCGTTGCTACGCCGATGCGGTACCGCCGCTATCAGACGCTGGGTATAGGGATGTTGCGGCCGGTTCAGCACTTGATCGGCTGGCCCCTGTTCGACCAGGATGCCCTTTTCCATCACCGCCACCCGATCAGCGATGTCGGCCACGACGCCAAAGTCGTGCGTGATGAACATGACACCCATACCCATGTCAGCCTGAATGCGTTTGATCAGTGCCAGGATCTGCGCCTGGGTGGTGACGTCCAGGGCTGTGGTGGGTTCGTCGGCGATCAGGATGGATGGCTCCAGTGCCAGTGCCATGGCGATCATGACGCGCTGGCGTTGCCCGCCGGAAAGGCGAAACGGATAGGCATGCTGCAGGCTGGTCGGCTCTGGCAGGCCGACAAATTCGAGCAACTCCAGCACGCGCTGTTTGCGCGCCGCGCCCGGATACGCGCCATGCACTTCCAGCACTTCGGCAATTTGCTGACCGACCTTCATGACCGGATTGAGGGCGGACATGGGCTCCTGAAAAACCATGCCAATATCCTTGCCACGCAAAGTCAGCAGATCTTCCTCTTTGAGCTGCAACAGGTCCAGGCCCTTGAACAGGATGCGCCCGGTTTGCGGCTTCAGATAAGTGGGTAGCAAGCCCATGATGGCATTGGCGCTGATGGACTTGCCGGAACCAGACTCGCCAACGATGCACAGGATTTCGCCTGCACGCAGATCGAATGAAACATTCTCGGCTGCGTAAGGTCGGTCGCTGCCCCGGGGTAGGGCTACGGTCAGATTTTCGACACGAAGCAGGAGCTGATCTGGATCTTGATGATGGACTTTCATGGCTCATTCACCCCGATTTCGCAACTGTGGATTCATGGCGTCGTTCAACCCCTCGCCGATCAGGTTGATGGCCAGTACCGTAAGCAGGATGGCAACCCCAGGCATTACGCTCATCAGTGGCGCTTCGCGCAACATGGTGCGCGCAGCGCCAATCATGAAGCCCCAGCTCATCAGGTTGCGATCGCCCAACCCGAGGAAGGACAACGACGACTCGGTCAGGATGGCCGTGGCAATCATCAGCGAGGCGGTAACGATGATGGGCGACATGGCATTGGGCAGAATTTGAGTGAAGATGATGCGAGAAGGCGTCTGCCCGATAACGATCGCAGCCTGTACAAACTCGCGTTGTTTCAGGGAAAGAAATTCACTGCGTACCAGCCGTGCCACCGGCGGCCAGGAAACGATGGCAATCGCACCCACAATGGAATAAATCGATGGCTTGAAAATCGCCACCAGCACCACGGCCATGGCCAGTTGCGGAATGGTCTGGAAAAATTCTGTGAAGCGCATAAGCACATCATCGGTGCGCCCGCCATAAAAACCGGCCAGGGCGCCCACCAAGATGCCAAACACCACCGCCACCAGTGTGGAAACCACGCCCACCAGCAGCGACACCCGTGCACCGTAGGCCAGGCCAGTGGCGATATCGCGCCCCAGCATGTCCGTGCCCAACAAATAGTCAGGATTCTGAAGCGGTG
>JANMTA010000424.1:0-2345 GCA_031389965.1 Betaproteobacteria bacterium | reverse complement strand
TCGCCGGCGTTGGGCAACTGCAGCAGCACGAAGCAATCGGTCATGCCGGCCACCGCGGTTTCGCTTTGGCCGACGCCGACCGTCTCGACGATGATGATGTCGTAGCCGGCGGCTTCGCACAGCAGCAGCGCCTCGCGCGTGCGCTCGGCAACACCGCCGAGGCTGCCCGACGACGGCGTCGGCCGGATGAAGGCTTCCTCGCGCTGCGACAGGAGTTCCATGCGTGTCTTGTCGCCCAGAATCGAGCCGCCGTGCACGGTCGACGAGGGATCGACGGCGAGTACGGCGATGCGATGGCCGCGCTCGATGAGGAACATTCCCAGCGCTTCGATGAAGGTGGACTTGCCGACGCCCGGCACACCCGAGATGCCGATGCGCAGCGAGCGGCCGCTGTGCGGCAACATGACGCCGAGCAGCGTCTGCGCGCGCAGGCGATGGTCGGGACGCGTGGACTCGACCAGAGTGATGGCTTTGGCCAGGGCGCGACGCTGACCGGCCAGCAGGCCGGTAGTCAGATCGACATCCGCAGAGGAATTCATCTTGGCGGGTGCGTTCATGCCAGTTCAGAGGATGCTGAAGCCGCGGCCGTCCGGCAGGCGGTAGCGGGCAAAATCATTATGATCCGTGGTCATCACGTCGGTAATGCCGGTTTCGCAGGCAAGCCAGTAGAGCGAGGCATCGGCCAGATCCATTTCGCGTTTGCCCGGTTCGGTGTAACGCCGCATCCAGCCCAGCATGTCGTCAAGATGACTGGCATCGAAGGGATGAACTTCGGCGCCGCGCATCTGTATCCACTGCAACATCTCGAAATTGCGGGGAGGATCGAGCAGATGCGAGGCCTCGACTATGCACGGCCACGTCGTCAACAGGCGCAGGCCCGCAGTCGCGAAACCGGCCATCAGGTCTTCGTAACGCCGGCGGTGGCGGTCGCCCGGTGAAAACAAGGCGATCAGCGGGCCGGCGTCAAGCAGAGCGTTTCGCACGCAGCTTTGCCTTCACCTGAGCCGAGACATTCTCGGAATAATTGGTCGATCCTGGTTCGGCGGCGGCGTAGTCGGCCCCATTGCGGACTTGTTGCAGCAGTGCAAATGGGTCGCGCGCACCCAGAACCCGCTCAAGAGCCTCCTTGACGAATTCGGACTTGGTGATGCCCCGACGCCGCGCTTCCTGTTCCACGCGGCTTTCGAGGAAGGGATCGAGACGAACAGATAAGGTCATGATGGACTCCCGCGGCGGACAGATTGTCACACTGTATTACAGGCAGACATTTAGCGCAAGTTCAGGCGCTGGCCGGCAGGTGCGCGGCACGGATGGCGCGCAGCACTTCGTGGGCGCACTGCGGAATCGGCGTACCCGGACCGAAGATGCCGGCCGCGCCGTCCTTGTAAAGCTGTTCGTAGTCCTGCGCCGGGATCACGCCGCCGACGAAGACCACGATGTCATTGGCGCCCTGGCTGCGCAGCGCCTTGATCAGTGCCGGTACCAGTGTCTTGTGGCCCGCAGCCAGCGTCGATACTCCGACGGCATGGACGTCGTTCTCGATGGCCTGGCGCGCGGCTTCTTCCGGGGTCTGGAACAGGGGGCCGACATCGACATCGAAGCCGAGGTCGGCAAAGGCCGTGGCGACGACCTTGGCGCCGCGGTCGTGGCCGTCCTGGCCGAGCTTGGCGATCATGATGCGCGGCCGGCGGCCCTCTGCGGCAGCAAAGTTGTCGATCAGGTCGCGGATTTCCTTCATGGTGCCGTCCTCCCCGAAAGCTGCACTATAGACGCCGGATACGGTTTGTGTGGTGGCACGGTGGCGGCCATAGACGGCTTCCAGCGCGTCCGAGATTTCGCCGACGGTGGCGCGCAAGCGGCTGGCGCGGATGCTGAGGTCGAGCAGGTTGCCATTCTTCGTTTTCGCCGCCTCGGTGAGGGCTGTCAAGGCGGCCTGCACCGCCGCGCCGTTGCGGGTTTCACGAATCTTCTTCAGGCGCACGATCTGGCCGTCGCGCACGGCGTGGTTATCCACGTCCAGCGTATCGATCGCCGCTTCTTCCTTGAGCTTGTACTTGTTCACGCCGACGATCACGTCCTGTCCGGAATCGATGCGCGCCTGCTTCTGCGCGGCGCAGGTTTCGATCTGCAGCTTGGCCCAGCCGCTTTGCACGGCCTGGGTCATGCCGCCCATCTGGTCGACGTCCTCAATGATGCGCCAGGCCTCGTCGGCGATGTCCTGGGTCAGCTTTTCCATCATGTAGCTGCCGGCCCAGGGGTCGATCACGCTGGTGATATGGGTTTCTTCCTGGATGATGAGCTGGGTGTTGCGCGCGATGCGCGACGAGAATTCCGTCGGCAGCGCG
>JANMTA010000407.1:0-15908 GCA_031389965.1 Betaproteobacteria bacterium | reverse complement strand
ATCCTGCTGGTCGACCTCGCCAACCAGCGGCGCGATGCCGGCATGGCGGTCGATGCCGCCCTGCGCAATGCCTGCCCGATCCGCATGCGCCCGGTGCTGATGACCTCGGCCACGGTGATCCTGGCGCTGGCCCCGGCCGCGTTGGGCCTCGGCGCCGGCGCGGAAACCCAGCAGCCGCTGGCGATCGCCGTGATCGGCGGCATGATTTCTTCCACGCTGCTGACGCTGGTGGTGGTGCCCGCGGTGTATTCGCTGCTGGAGAGACGCTTGGAGAACAAAGCATGAAAGTCGGCGCTGGCGGGACGGCGGTCAGGCGACTCGATGCAGCAAGTCCCTTCCCGCTGCCAGGCGCCGGCAGTTCTCAAGCGCGATGCTGACTGATCGGCGCCAGGTTTCGCGCGTCAGCCAGGCCACGTGTGGCGATAGCACGACATTACGCATTCCGCTCAAAGGGCTTTGCGCCGGCAGAGGTTCGGTGGCAAAAACATCGAGCCCGGCAGCGGCCAGGCGACCACTGCCCAGGGCGCTGATCAGCGCGGCCTCATCGACCAACCCACCCCGCGCGGTATTGACCAGGATCGCGCCCGGCTTCATGCGGGACAAGGCATCGGCATCGATCAGGCCCTGCGTCTCGGGCGTCAGCGGGACATGCAGCGAAACGATGTCCGAGTCGGCCAGCAGTTCCTTTAGCGGCTTCCATTGCGCGGCCGCCGCGGCCGCCGTGGCTTTGGGCTCGCGCGTCCAGTAGCAGACCGAAGCCCCCATGGCCAGCAGAATCGGGGTCAGGACCGCCGGTATCGCGCCATAGCCGATGAGCCCGATCTTGCGACCGCTAATTTCGCCGAAACCTTCCTGAACCGCCGGTGACGGAGTCCACTCGCCGCCCCGGCGCAGACCGGCATCGAGCATGGAAATGCGCCGCAAGGCGCCGAGCATCAGCAGCAGGGTCATTTCCGCCACGGCCCGGGTATTGGTGCCGGGCATGTTGCAGACCGGTATGCCGCGACGGCGGGCGGCTTCGAGATCGATGGTATTCACCCCGACGCCGATCTTCTGGATCAGCCGCAGGGCCGGCGCCGCATCGATATGGCCGGCCGTCAGCGGCTTGAGGATATGCCAGATGACCTCGGCGGTGGCCAGGGTAGCTGCGAGGCCTGCGTCGTCATCGTCGCCGACGCAGACAATATCCAGCCCTTCATCGGCATAGCCGCGCAATTCCTGCGCAAGGTCGGGACCGGGTTCGTGACACAGCAGTACCTTCATGGGCGGCTCCAGGACAAACCGGGGCAGACGGAACGGCCTGCCCCGAAAGTCGGCGCTGGCGACACGGCAACCGAAGCCGCCGCCGCACCGGATTCCAGCTTCAGGCCTTGTCCAGCGCGCGCTGGATCAGGACATCGGCTTCGAGCGCCAACTTGGTCAGCCTTTCATCGCCCAGGATCCGCATCATGCCGGACGGCGCGGCGAGTTCCAGCGAAATCTTCCCAGGCGCGATTTCGCGCACCACCGCATTGCACGGCAGCACGCTCGCCACATCGCTGTTGGCGGTGTAGGCCTCGTAGGCCAGGTTCGGGTTGCAGGCGCCGAGGATCACGGTGGGCACGATGTCCTTGCCGGTCTTTTCCTTGATCTTGCTGTGCATGTCGATGCGCGTCAGGATGCCGAAGCCCTCCGCGCCCAGGGCCTTGATGATGCGCTCGATGGCATGGTCGAAGGAATCGGATATCTCGCGTTTGAAGTTGATGGTGGTCATGATGTTTTCCATTGGGTGATGGGTTAATGTTTCGGCTCGTTGCCGTAGCTGATGGCCTTCCGGCAGGATTGCGCGGCGCGGGCCTGTTTCGCTTCGCTGTCCATGGAGCATCCAGCATTATATATTAGATATTGCTAATGTATCTAATTCCCGGGCAGCTTGGCGGCGCCCCCAGGGAAAGCTTGCCCGCGGTGCCAGGCGGCCACCGCCCTGCCCCAGCGCCTCGGCCAGACGCAGGCCTTCATTCCACTTGGCCATGCGCTCGGAGCGGGCGAAGGACCCGACCTTGAGTTGCCGGACACCCCAGGCCACGGCGAGGTGCACGATGGTGACGTCCTCGGTTTCGCCCGAACGCGCCGAGACGATGCTGTGCCAGCCGGCGGCGCGCGCGGCCTCAAGCGCCGCCCAGGCTTCGCTCAGCGTGCCGGCCTGGTTGGGCTTGATCAGCGCGGTGTTGCAGGCGCCCTGAGCGGCAGCGGCGGCGATGCGCCCGGCGTTGGTGCAGATGAAATCGTCGGCAACGACTTCGACCCTGTCGCCGGCGGCCGCGGTGAATTTGCGCAGGCCCGCCGCATCGTCTTCCGCCAGCGGGTCTTCGATGGCGACGATGGGATAGCGCGCCAGCCAGCCCAGCAGCATCTCTGCCAGGCCGTCGGAGTCGATGCGGCGCCCGCCGCGCGCCAGGGTGTATTCGCCCTCGCGGCCGAAATCGGTGGCGGCGATGTCGAGCGAAATCGCCACGTCCTGGCCCGGCGTGTAACCGGCGCGCTCAATCGCGCGCAGCAGGAAATCCAGCGCCGTTTCGTTGCTGTCGAAGGCCGGCCACCAGCCGCCTTCGTCGGCGACGCCGGCGAGCAATCCGGCCTCGGCCATCAGCAAGCCGGCGGCACGATACACCTCGGCGCTCCATTCCAGCGACTGCGCGTAATCGGTGGCACCCACAGCGATCACCATGAAGTCCTGAACGTCCACGCGACGCGCGGCGTGCGCGCCGCCGCCGAAGATCTGCACTTCCGGCAGCGGTAGAAAGAAGTCTGCACGGTCGGCGCCGAGGTAACGCCATAGCGGCAGACCCTGCGCCGCGGCGGCGGCATGGGCGATGGCCATCGAGGTGGCGACGATGGCATTGCCGCCAAGACGCGCCTTGTTCGGTGTGCCGTCGAGTGCGATCAGGGCGGCATCAAGGCCGGCCTGGTCGGCGACCTCGCGCCCAATCAGCAGGCAAGCGATTTCGCCATTCACCGCAGCGAGCGCGCCCTGCACGTCATAGCCGCCGAAGGCTGCGCCGCCGTCGCGGCGGTCCACCGCTTCCGCGCTGCCGGTGGAGGCCCCGGCCGGTGCGATGGCGCGACCGCTCTTGCCGTCGGCCAGCCTAATTTCGGTTTCCACCGTGGGACGGCCACGGGAATCCCAGACGCGGCGACCGCGGACCGACTTGATCAGGCCGCTCATGTGTCCAGTTCCTTTTCCCAGGCCGTCAGCACTTCCGCCAGGCGCGACGGCGGCACGGCAAGCAGGGTGCGCGCGCAGCGCCGGACGCGCGCGCGATCCGCCTCGATCTGAATGTACTCGACCGGCGACTTGCCATCGACGCGGGCAAGGAACAGCCCGGGCAGGAGGGTCGCGGCGCGCTGCTCGATGGCGGCGACCGGCTCCCAGTTCACTTCGACCAGATAGGCCAGTGTCATGGCCTCGAAACAAGCGAAAAAACCGCTACGAGCCGCCGGATTCCACAGGCATTTGAGCAGCATGTGATTGAGGCAGAAGGCCAGATCGAAGGCGGGATCGCCGATGCAGGCACACTCGGCATCGAGAAACACCGGGCCGGCGGGGCCGAGCAGAATGTTCTTCGGGCTGACGTCGCCGTGGATCATCACCAGGCGCGTGTCGCCGGTGCGGCGGCTGAGGCCGAACAGCGCATCGCGCAGGTCCGGATGGGCGGCGGCCGTGGCTTCGAGATAGGGTTCGAGGCGGATGGCATGGAAGATGTCACTGCGCGGAAACTGCGCAGCGACCTGCGGATTGTTCGCCGTGGCGGCGTGAATGCGCCCGAGGCGGCGGCCAACTTCAGCGGCGTCCGCCGCATCGGCGTGGCCATCGCGCAGTTCGCTCTTCCACAGGCGATGATCGTCCGGGCTGAGATACGTCATGGCGCAAAACATTTCCGCAGCGTCGTGAAACAGGATCTCGGGCACCGCGCCGGGAACGATGCCGTGAGCGATGCGGGTCCACGCCACTTCGTAGCAGTTGCGTTCCACCGGCGCTTTCCAGTCGGCAGCGACGTTGAGCTTCGCCAGGGCGCGCTTGACGCAGAAGGTTCGCTCGGGAGTGGTTACTTTCCAGATGTCGGAGGAGACACCGCCTGCCAAGACCTCGAAGTTGGACGGCGCGCCGTCCGCGATCAGACCGCCACGCCGCAAGGCGCCGACCAGGCTCTCATCGGGCTGTGCGGCACCTGGCGTGGGAGATTTCATCGAAGGGGACAGCACCAACCGTGCGGGGTTCACCCCACGATTCACGCCGCCGGCACGGGCATCAGCGGCACCGGCTTGCGGTGCAGGCGCGAAAAGTCGTTGCATGCGATCATTTCGCGCAGGAAATCGAGGTTGCGCTGTATTGAAAGCGCATAGGGATCGGCGCCGCCGAAATGGGCGGCGATGTAGCGATAGGAATGGCTGAATTCCCCGTCGAGGCGCGGCTTGACCAGGTGCTCGTAGAAGCCCGTGGTCTTGCGCAACAGGTCTTCCGGCGTCGGGTAGAGAATCACGGTCTCGCCGCCGGGTGAGGTCATCCGGTCCGCACCGGCGACGACGAACTCCTCGAACAGGAAATGGCGGCAGCGCTCGAGGTAGTAGCGGCCGGCGATCTGGCTGATCAGATCCGAGGTGCCCAGCATCTTGCCCAGATCGGTCATCGCGGGCGACAGGCCGTCAAAAATCTCGCAGGCGCACTTGGCGAAATTGGTGGTGTGGATCAGTTCGGCATGCTCGGCGTAGCGGGCCAGCGGCCCGGCGGCGAGGTAGACGCGCATGAAGTCCACGCTGCGCTGTTCGTGCTCGCGAATCAGGCAGGCGCCCTTGATGCCCGCTTCGGACAGGCGGCGGATGAAGCCGACATCGTGGAACAAGGCCAGCAGCACGCCCAGCGTGGCCAGTTCAGCCCCCAGCACGGGCCCGTCGGCACCATGCACCGCCTCGTAGCCATCGACCATGCGGGTCATGGCCAGCGCCGTACTCATCGAGTGGCGCAGATCGTGGTAAGGCGTGTCGCAGGGCAGGAAGCCCGGCATGCGTCCCCAGAAAATTTCTTCCAGATCGATGAACCCGTCGCGCAGGAGGACTTCATCGAGATCCGCATAACGCTTGCCGAGGATGCAGCATATGGCGTCCGCCACGGCTCCCGGATTGGCCATATTGACCGTGCCGGTGACATCGCTTTGATTGATGTCGAACAGCGTGGAGTTCAGTTGTGAGACGCCGCTATGCGGCTGGAACGGAGAGTCCAGGAGGTTATTCCTCAACAATTTGGATCAGGAGTCTGGCGCAAGCATGCAAGTATCCCCGACTCGGACCGTTATAGTCAATCGGCAGTTCCCGGACAGGGAGCAGCTGCGAACGGGAAGGGAAGGAACTCCCGGACGGCTCCGGCCCCGCTCAGAGCCGCGTCAGGCCATGGCTGGCCAACAACTCGACCAGCATGCGTCCGCTTTGCTCGCGGTGGGTGAAATGAATCTCCCGCGCCCGCTTCGCGTCGTGGGCCTCGACGGCGTCGACCACGGCCTCGTGATCGCGGTTGGACATGCTGGGCTTGGGACGCAGACGCAGCGTCAGCATGCGCACGCGGTGCGACTGGCCGACGTAGGTTTGCACCAGTTCGGTCAGCCGGGAGTTTCCCGCCGCCTCCACCAACAATGTATGGAATCGCTCGTCCGCCGCTGCCCAGGCGGCGAGGTCGTCGCGCTCCAGCGCCGCGTCCATGTCGCATATCGCGGCGCGTAACTGTTTTACCGACTCGCCCTGGTCGATGCGTGCCGCAGCCAGCGCTGCGGCCGTGGATTCAAGCGCGGTCAGCACTTCGTAGATTTCGCGCATGTCGACCGGCGATACCGGCTTGATCCGCATGCCGTGTCGCGGACGCACTTCCACCAGGCCCTCGCCGGCCAGTCGCAGCATGGCTTCGCGGGTGGGCGTACGACTCATCCGCAGCAATGCGGCGAGTTCCTCCTCCGTATATTGCTCGCCGGAGGGCATGCTGTTGTCGAGAATGCGCGTCCGCAGTTCGCGGTAGGCCTTGTCGGCGAAGGGCTCCCTTGCCCGCCGGTGTCCGGCCCGGGCTGCCGCGACGGGCTTCTTGGCGATCGCCGCCTTGACGGGCTTGCGCGCCGGCGGGCTTGCACGCGAAAGGGTGGGCTTCATTGCGTTGGGCATTTGGACGGTTAGCCGAAATTGTATCGGTTGACGCGCCTCAAGCACTTACCAGTTCGTAGGCATGAATCGCTTTGTTCGCCACCATGGGCTTTACAGCGCCATCGAAGGCCTTGAAATGCGCAGCGGCCAGATGTGCGTCGAATGCGGCGCGGTCATCATAAAGTTCGTAAAGGAAGACACGCTCCGGCCGAGCTGGATCGCGACAGACATCGAAGCGCCGGCAGCCCGCTTCGGTCTCGCGCGAAACGCGGGCATTCCCCAGCATCAGCGGCATGAAGGCCGCCAGATGCTCCGGGTGAATCGTGAACTCGACAGTGATCACATACATGGCTTGAACCTCAGGAGGGATAGCGCTGGCGCAGTTCGGCGACTTGTTCCGTGCTGAGCAGCCGCAGTTGCTGACCGCGCAACAGCAGATACAGTCGCGCCGTGGCTTCGAGTTCCTCGATCGCATCGGTGGCCGCGGAAAGCGAACTGCCGGCGACCACCGGCCCGTGGTTGGCGAGCAGCATGGCGTGGTGTTTGCCGGCCAGCCCTCTGACCGCGTCGGCCAGGCCGAGATCGCCCGGCGGAAAGTAGGGCACCAGCGGCAGGCAGCCTATTCGCATGATGTAGTAGGCGGTCAGGGGCGGCAGCAGGTCCGCCGGATCGAGTTCGGCCAGCACCGAGACCGCCACCGAATGGGTCGAGTGCAGATGCACCACCGCTCCGCTGCCGGGCCGCTGCTGATACATCGCCAGATGCAGGAAGGATTCCTTGGTCGGCTTGTCGCCCGAAACGTGGCGACCTTCGGTGTCGAGCCGCGACAGCCGCGCCGGGTCGAGTTCGCCGAGCGAGGCGCCGGTCGGGCTCATCAGCCATCCATCTTTGAGGCGGATGCTCAGGTTGCCGGTCGAGCCGTGGGTCAGGCCGCGTTCGTACAGGGAGTGCGCAGTGCGGCACAGGGCGTCGCGTCCGGCTGATTCGGCAGTCATTGCACCATCTCCAGGGCCCGGCTGAAGAAATCGGTACGGCCGAAGTTGCCGGACTTCAAGGCCAGCAACAAGGGCTGCGGCCCCAGCACCCGCGTCCATGGCACGCCGGGATCGATCTGCGGGCCGATGGCCAGTGCTTTCACGCCCAGTGCACCAACCACCGCGCCGGAGGTCTCGCCGCCCGCCACCACCAGGCGACGGACGTTTTGGGCAACCAACGCCCGCGCAAGATGGGCAAAGGTCTGCTCCACCAGCGTCGCCGCATGCTCCAGCCCGAGTCGTTGCTGAATCGAGGCCACTACCACAGGATCGGCGCTGGAATAGAACAGCACGGTCTCGCCGCGTTGCAGTTCTGCGGCCGCCTTTGCCAGCGCCGCCTCGGCCAGTTCCACGGGGTTGTCTGCCGTCAAGGGATCGATGACCACGGCCGGGTGACGGCTGGCCATATCAGCCACCTGCGCCCGCGTGGCTTCCGAGCAACTGCCGGCGAGCACGGCCGCCGCCCCGCCGACCTGGCCCAGCGCATCGGCATTGGCGTGATCGCCCAACCGGTTGTCGGCGCGAAAATTCTGCGGCAGGCCCAATGCCAGCCCGGCACCGCCCACCAGCAAGCGCTGCCGGCGACACGCCGCGCCGAGGGCAAACAGATCCTCGTCGCGCACGGCATCGACCACGGCGTGGCGTATCCCTTGCGCGGCCAGAGCCGCCAAAGCTTCCGCGATCGCCGTGTCGCCGGCGCCGACTTTTGACCATGGCACCAGGCCCACCGGATGACTGCTTTGACGGCCGAGCACCCGCACCAGATTGGCGTCCGTCATCGGCGTCAGAGGGTGGTTGCGCATCGGCGAATCCGAGAGCAGGGCATCGCCGACAAACAGGTGCCCCTGGAATACCGTGCGCTTGTTCGCCGGATAGGCCGGACAAACCACCGCGACCCTTTCGTCCAGCTCATTCAGCAGGGCATCGGCAACTTGCCCGATGTTGCCGGCGTCGGTGGAATCGAAGGTGGAACACACCTTGAAGAAGAACTGCTGCACCCCCCGCGCCCTCAGCCAGTCGAGTGCCGCCAGCGATTGCCTGACCGCGTCAGCGGCCGGAATGGTGCGCGACTTGAGCGCCACGACCACCGCATCGCATTCGGGCAATACGGTTTCCGCCGCCGGCACGCCGATCGTCTGTACCGTGCGCATGCCGCCCCGCACCAGGATGTTGGCGAGGTCGGTGGCGCCGGTGAAGTCATCGGCGATGGCTCCGAGCAGAATTTTGTTTGTCATGCCCTGGCCCTAGAAAAGCAGTTTGTAGACAACCGAGGTCATCGACGGCACGAAGGTGATGATGCCGAGCACCACGAGGGACGCCGCGAACAGCGGCACCAGCGCCCTGGTAATTTCACCGATGCTCGCATCGGCCAGCTTCGCGGCGACGAACAGTGTGCCGCCGACCGGTGGCGTGTAAAGGGCCAGGGCCAGATTGGCGGTGACCACCACGCCCAGGTGGATCAGGTCGATGTTCAGCGCGTTGGCCATCGGCAACAGCAGCGGCACGGTGAGCAACATCGCCGGCAGCGGCTCGATGAAAATTCCCAGCAACAGCAAAGCGACATTGACCATGGCGAGGAACATCCAGGGCTCGGTCGCCACCACCCGCACCCATTCGGCGAGCTGCGCCGCAACCTGCTCGACCGTGATCAGCCAGGCCAGCGCTCCTGTCGCACCGATCACCAGCATCACCGTGGCGCTGGTCGAAAAGGCCTTGAGGATGAGCCGCGGCAGATCGTGCCAGCCGATGTCCTTGTAGAGAAAGATCGAAATACAGAGGCCATAGACCACGGCAATCGAGGCGGCTTCAGTCGGCGTAAACAGCCCCGACCAGATGCCGCCGATGATGATGATCGGCATCAACAACGCGGGACCGGCATCCTTCGTGGCGAACCAGATCTGCGGCAGGGTCGAGCGCTCCCGGCCGTTGTCGCAGCCGCTCTTGCGTCCATACCAGATGCAGACGACGATCAGGGCGACAGCCATGACCAGTGCCGGTACGATCCCGGCCATGGACAGTTGGCGCATCGACACGCCGGAGATGAAGGCATACACCAGGAACGGGATCGACAGCGGCATCAGCAGCGCCAGCGTGCCGGCCACTGCCAGCAATGCCGCGGCGAATCCGCGCGAGTAGCCCTGCTTCACCATCGCCGGAATCACCATCGAGCCGATGGCCGCCGTGTCGGCGATCGCCGAGCCGGAAACGCCGCCAAACATCAGGCAGGAGGCCACCGTGACCACGCCCAGGCCGCCCGGCAGCCAACCCAGCAGGGCGTGCGCGAAATTTACGATGCGGCGACCGACGCCGCCCTCGGAAAGCAGTTCGCCGGCAAAGATGAACAGCGGCACGGCGATCAAAATGAAGGGCTCGACGCCGCCGATATAGGACAGATAAACCGATGTCAGCGGATGGCCGAGACCGCCGACCACGATGAAGCCGACGGTGGTCGCCAGGAGCGAGTACATCAGCGGCAAGCCGGCCAGGGCAACAGCGAAAAACACGGCGAACAATGCTAACGCGAACATGTCTTTCCCTTCAGTTGCAGCCGAAACGTTCCTGGTGCGACCGGCCACGCAGGATCTGCAGGCCATCCCAAAGCACGAACAGCAGTGTGATGAAGGACGCTACCGGCAGTGCCAGGTACTGCAAGGACATCGGTATGTCGAGAACCGTCAGGCGGTTGGTCCAGCCGGCAACGGTGATGCCCCAGCCGTACCACACCAGCGAAGCCAGCACCGCGGCCGATGCGGCCGAGATCGCTAGATCCATCAGCCGGCGCGGACCCGTGCCCAGCTTGTCGATCAGTTCGGTGATGGCCATGTGCACACCGCGCCGGGCAGCCGCCGCGCCGCCGAGAAACGTCACCCACACCATCAGCAGTTCGCACATTTCAGTGGTCGCCGCCATGTCCTTGCCGAAGGAATGCATCACCACGTTGATGAACACCAGCACGATCATCACCGCGCCGATACCGATGATGGACCAATCAACCGCGTCACCGATCAGGCGCAATGGCGCCGGTGCCGGCGGCGCGGGGGGCAACAGCCCCCGCTGTGCCGGCCGGGCCTGGATCAGGTCATCGGCACTTGCGTGCTGATGCAGGCCCGGGGATATCACTTGACGGCCTTGCGAATGGCTTCGGCATCCGCCATCACGCCATCGACATCGGCGCCGTACTTTTCCCTGGCCTTGGCGTAGGCCGGCTGCACCGTGGCGCGCCACGGTCCGATGTCCGGACGGGCGACCTTGGCTCCCTTCGCGGTCATTTCCTTCAGCTGGCGCTCGTCGTTGCCGCGAATTTCATTGCGGCTCCATTCGCCCGCTTCCTTTGCCGCCTTGGTAACAGCGGCCTGATCGGCCGGCGACAGCTTCTGCCAGGTCTTTTCCGAAATGGTCAGCGGGATCGGGCTATAGACGTGATTGGTCAGCGTGACGTTGGGCGCGACTTCGTAGAACTTGTTGGAGAAAATCGTATCGATAGGATTTTCCTGACCGGCCACGGCGCCCTGCTGAATCGCCAGATAGACCTCGGGCAGCGGCATGATCTGCACCGAGAAGCCCATCGACTCCAGCGTCCAGCGCATCATTTCATTCGGAAAGGAACGCAGCTTCTTGCCTTTGGCGTCAGCCGGGCTGGCCAGCGCATCCTTGGTCGTCATGTTGCGAAAACCGGCTTCCCAGGTAGCAAGGAAGCGGAAGCCTTTTTCCGGCGCCTTGGCAAATTGCGCCTGCAGCCATTTCGACTCGTCGTAGAACTTCCAGCCCTGGTCGTAGCTCTCGACCAGGAAGGGCAGCATGGTCAGGTTCAGGGTGGCCAGATGGGTCGCGTAGGACCCGGTGCTGGACACCGTGAAATCGATGCCGCCGAGTTGCAGTTGTTCGATGGCTTTCGGGTCGTTGGCGAGCTGGCCTGCCGGGTAGACCTTGACCTCGTAGCGGCCCTGGGTGTATTCGCCGACCTTCTTGGCGAACAGTTCCGCCGCCATGTGGCGGGCGCCTCCGGGCTGGTCGGTATGGCTGAACTTGAGCGCCGTTGCGGCGCCGGCAGACAGCGGCAAGGCAAAAGCTGCCGCGATGCTGGCGGTGATCAGGCTGCGGGCAATGAATGTTCTGCGTTTCATTTTGTGTTCCTCCTGGGTTAAGTCAACTGCGTCAGTTAGGGCCGTCGAAAGTTTGCAGCACGGGGCTTTCCTCGGGATCGAAGCCGGCCAGTTCGATCCTTCTGCCTTCCTTGTGGGAGCGATATACCGCTTCCTGAACCTTGAGATTGACCAGATACTCGCGCGCCGTATTTTCCAGCGGCGCGCCATGCAGCAGATGTTCGACGACGTGGCGCTGCATCCACTCGCAGGCACCGCCGCCGAAACTGTCGGACTGGCCCTTGTCATACGCATGTTCGACCTCGTCGCCGTGATGCGGCTTCCACCACAATCTGGCCTCGCCGTCGAGCCGCAGCACTCCGCCGCTGCCTTCCAGCCACATCTCGCCCATGGTCCGCCGCGGATTGCCGGCGACGTGGTCGTTGAGGCGATTGCCGTCGAACAGGCCGGTCGCGCCCGAGTCGTACTCGAACACAATGTAGCCGGCGTCCTCGCCGGCGATGACCGGGTTGACCTTGCGCAGTCGCGCATAGACCGCGCTGACTTCGCCCATCAGGAAACGGAAGGTGTCGATCCAGTGTATGGCGGTTTCATACACCAGCAAGCGGGGCATCTGCTGGAAGTAGGGCTGGCGGTCGAGATAGGCCTGCGGGCCCTGACCGTCGCCGGGGCGCAGGCGGAATGCCGCGCTGTGGAGGGTGCCGAACTGCCCGCCGTCGATCAGTCGTTTGGCTTCGCGGTACCAGGGCTGCCAGCGGAAGTTCTCATGCACGACGAGCTTGATGTCGGCTTTTTCCGCGATTTCCGTCAATTCGACGGCTTCGTTGAAACTGCGGCCGAAGGGCTTCTGGCAGATCACGGTAATACCGCGCGCGGCTGCCAGTTCGATGTATTCGCGATAGGTGGCCGGCGTGGTGATGATGTCAAGCAGGTCCGGTTTCTCGGCATCTAGCATTTCATCGACATGGCCGTAAACTTTTGGCACGCCGTAACGTGCGGCCATTGCCTCGCCCTTGGCAACGTCGCGGTTGGTCAGCGCCACCGTCGCGACGGCATCCATGTTGCGCCAGCCCTGGTACTGGAACTGGCTGAAGTAACCGGCGCCGACGGCCGCCACTTTGAATTTGCCGTTCATCGCCGTCACGCCAGCGCCGACTCTTGAGCCAGCACACCGAGGATGGCATCGGTGATGGCGACCGTGCCATCCCTGCCACCGAGTTCGCAGGACTGCAGCCGCCCCGGGGCGAATGCGGCATCGACAGCGCGCGAAAGTCTTGCCGCTTCCGCTTTCGCCTCGGGCATGCCGTGCTTTTCACCGAGCCAGTCGAGCATCATTGCCGCCGAAAGAATCATGGCCGTCGGATTGGCCTTGCCCTGACCGGCGATGTCGGGTGCCGTGCCGTGGCTGGGCTGGAACAGCCCGTACTTGTCGCCGATGTCGCCCGAAGGCGACATGCCCAGGCCACCGATCAGGCCTGCGGCGAGGTCCGAGAGGATGTCGCCGAACTGGTTTTCAGTCGGCACCACGTCGTAGTCCCATGGACGTTTCACCAGATTCAAGGCCATCGCGTCGACATAGCAATGGTCGGCGACGATATCCGGATTCAACTTGGCGCGCTCCCAGTAGATCTTGTGGAAGAAGGCCATGCTGTTGAGCACATTGGCCTTGTCCACGCAGGTGACGCGGCCCTTTGCCGGATTGGCGGCGCGGCGTTGCCGCGCCAGGCGGAAGGCAAAGTCGAACAGGCGCTCGGAGCCCTTGCGCGAGATGCGCCCCAGATCGAATGCTTCCTGGTCGTTGGCGGCGGGCTGGTGTTCAGGGTACAGTCGGCCGTAGAACAGGCCTTCTGACTGCTCACGGATCAGCACGAAATCGATCTGCGCCGCACGCGGGTCAGCCAGCACCGAGGGCACGCCCGGAATCGCGCGGATCGGGCGCACGCCGGCATACAGATCGAAGTCCTTGCGCAGGCCCAGTTGCGGATTGACTTCGGTACCGTCCGGGTAGCGGATATGTGGCAGGCCCATCGAGCCGAACAGGATCGCGTCAGCCTCTTCGCAGGTCCGCATGGTGCTGTCGGGCAAGGCGACGCCGGTATCGGCATAGTGCTGCGCGCCGCCGGGGCCGAGCAGATAGGTGAGGCCGAATCCCGGCTGGTCGGCCAGCAGTTGATGCAGCACTCCGATGCAGGCGCTCATGATTTCGGCGCCGATGCCGTCGCCGGGCAACACGGCAATCTTGAATTGATGTTTGCTCATAATGTGGCGAGTCCTTGTCGATTTGTCCTGGTGGAGTTTCGTGACAATGCCGCGTCAGAAATTCCAGTGGTGGGGCGGGTGGCCGGCAACGGGTGCAGCGAAACATGGCAGCCGGTCGTCGAGCAAACAGCCCAGATAGGCCGTGCGCAAACCGGGGCCGCCGAACGCCAGACTGGAGATGTTTTTCAGGATCCGGCCGCTGGCCTTGTCAAGGTGAGGGCGCCCCATTTCGCCGCCGAGAAATGCCTGCTCCACCCAATCGACATGCGCCGGGTCGCAGTCTTCCAGCATCAGCACCTGGCTGCCGTCCGGGAGAACCCGGATCACGCGGTTGGAGACGATGGAGGTGATCCAGATTCCGCCTTCCACATCGAAGCTGAGGCCGTCCGGATAGGTGCCGTGGCCGAAGTTCGTGACTGTTTCCCGGCCCGAGAGCGAGCCGTCGGCAGCAATGCGAAAGCGCGTCAGGCGCCGGGCGAAGGTTTCATTGACGTACAGCCATTGCCCGTCCGGGCTCGGCACCGCCTCGTTGGTGTAGCACAGTCCGTCGGCGACGATGCGGGCGCCGCGCCCGTCGATGACCGCGACGAAGCCGTCGGCAATGTTGCCGCGATAGGCCAGCGCGCGTGGCTGGTGGCGGGTGCTGACCGTCAGCCAGGTGCGCTTGCCGTCCTCGACCACATAGTTGGACGGCGGCACCGGAACGCCGTCGATCTCTTCGAGGAAGGGTGTGACGGTGCCGTTGCGTTGCAGATGGAACAGACCGCCCTGCGTATCGCCCAAGTCGGCCAGGAGGAAGCTGCCGTCCGGGCGCAGGGCAATGCCGTTGGGCTTAAGCGGCCTGCCGCCGGGGAGCGTCGCTGCAAAAAGCCTTTGGCTGCCGTCGTGCAGGGTCTGGGCAACGCCACCCCGCCAGTCCGCGGTGTACAGGGCGCCGCGCGCCGTGGCCAGCACGCATTCAGGACGCTTCAGTCCGCCGCCGGCAAAGCGCAGGGCATCAAGTGAAATCCCCGGTACGGCGCCCATCGTCGAAGCCACGACAATTCCCCCGATACTTTGTGTTAGTTAATGTATGCATTAATTTCGGGCTTGTCAACGATCGATCGGAAAATAATCCTGGATTCAGGGGTTGGGCCAGGCCGGTCTTCCGCCGGCGGCGTTACTTGAGCGTAAGGACCAGGACCAGGGGGATGAAAAAGAGGGCGCCGAGATTGCCGAGCATGACCATCGAGGCCACCTTGGCGGGTTCCTGCTGGTAGCGTTCCGCGAATACGAAGTTCAGCACGGCGGGTGGCAGCGCACCAAAAATCAGCAGCATGTCGGCGTCGCGTCCGCTCAGGCCGAACATGTGTATCGCCGGCACCGCCAGCGCCATGCCGAGCAAGGGCGAAGCGACCGCGCCGATCAGGCCGACGCGCCAGTCTGAAAACGAGGACACCGCAAGCCGGACGCCGAGCGAGAACAGCAGCAGGGGAACCGCGATCTCGCCCAGCAACTTGATGGCCAGATATACCGGTTGCCACAACTCTATCTTTGCCAGACTCAGCCCGATGCCGATGATGGATGCCGCGATCACGGGATTGCGCCACAGGGTCCAAAGTCGCGCACGGTGATCGAGCAGCCAGGTGCCCAGGGTGTAGTGCAAGGTGTTCTCGACGAAAAACAACACCACGGCGGCCGGCAGGGCATCCTCGCCGAAGGCCAGCACCATCAGCGGCAGCCCCATGTTGCCGGCATTGACGAACATTACCGGCGGCACGAAGGTCTTGGCCTGCTCACGCAGCAGAATCGCCAGGCCCCATGCCAGCAGGCCGCTGCCCAGCATGACCAGCGCGGCGCCCGCGGCCAGCCACTGATAACTCTGCAGTTCGAAGGACTTTGACACCATCGCTGAAATCACCAGCGCCGGCACGAACACGTCCATGTTGAGTTCGTTGGCGAAGGCCATGTCGATGCCGCCACGGGTGCGCCGATAGCGGGCGTAAAGCCAGCCGATGGCGATGACGGCGAAAATCGGGAAGACGATGGAAACGATCCGCAGCAGCGGACCGGTGTCAGAACCCATCACAGCACGTAGCGCGAGAGGTCTTCGTTCTTCGCCAGTTCGCCGAGCTTGGCGTCGACATAGGCGCCATCGAGGACCAGTTTCTCGCCGCCGCGCTCGCCGGCGCGCGAAGCGCTATCCCCGGCGTGCAGAGCACCGGCATCGAAAGAGATTTCCTCGAGCAGCTTTTCCATCACCGTGTAGAGCCGGCGCGCACCGATGTTTTCGGTTTTTTCGTTGACCTGGAAGGCGATCTCGGCCAGGCGCTTGATGCCGTCGGCGGCGAATTCCAGCGTCACGCCTTCGGTC
>JANMTA010000368.1:0-2321 GCA_031389965.1 Betaproteobacteria bacterium | reverse complement strand
CGGCGCGGCACGCTCGAATGCCGATTGGACTATTACTTTGCAGGGCGCAATCTGGCGCTCGTGGCAGCCGTCGATACCGATAATCCGGCGGTGATAGTGGTAACGGCGATCGATCTGGACAAGGAGTAAGGCAATGTACCGCTGGGACGACATGGGGCTGAGGAATGTCTGGCTGGCCAACGGCTATACCCTGCATGAAACGCCCTATGGGCAAGGCGTTTCATTCGAGGATGTCGAGGGCCTGACGCGAGCCGTCAGCCTCGCGCTGGCGCGCAAACCCGGCAAGCTGACTGGCGCCGAGTTCCGCTATCTGCGGCAGGCCGGCCTGGGCATGTCACAGCCCTCGCTCGGCAAGGTGCTCGGCGCCGACGCGCAGTCCATCGCGCGCTGGGAAAAATCCGGCAAGGTCCCGAAGTGGGCAAACCGCATGATCCGGCTGGTGTTCGAGGCGCATGCCGACGGCGACGCCGCGATCCGCCGCGTGGTCGAGCGCATCAACGACATCGACCGTCTGGTGAATCGGCGCATCGTGCTGGAACAGACCGCCCGGCGTGGCTGGCAGGCGCGTAGCGAGGAAGACGGGATCGAGGCGGCGGCGTGATGATGCGTGCCGGGGTGCCGAGAAAGTCAGCGCCGGCGGTAACCCGAAGGTAGTGCAGAGCAAGGCGATGGTTCAAAATTACGACAGCGCGTTCGCGTCCGGCACTTCAAACTCGCACTTCGGATTCCTCGAGACGGCGGAGTTGCTGCCTGCCATGCCGCGCTATTGCACGCATCACGACACCCAGACATCGGCCCGTCGGTAAAACCGCAGGGCCAGGGCAGGGACATTCTCTCCCTTGTCGATATGTGAATCATGGATTACACTTCTGCCATGGTTGAAGTCCATCAAAGCGACACCTTCAAGACTTGGCTTGCCAAGCTGAAAGATCGGCAGGCCGTCGCTAGAATCAATGCCAGAATTCTCCGCCTGTCCGCTACCGGCAACTTTGGCGACGTCAAGCCGGTCCGCCAAAGCGTCAGCGAGATGCGCGTCGACCATGGCCCCGGTTACCGGCTCTACTTCATGCAGCGTGGCGCGCTACTGGTCGTGCTGCTGGCCGGTGGCGACAAGGGTACGCAGGGGGCGGACATCAAGCGAGCGATCGAAATTGCAAAGGAATGGAGGGATTGAAAATGGCTGAGAAATTCACCCGCTGGGACGTTGTTGATTACCTCGCGACCGAGGAAGACATGGCGCTCTACCTCGATGCATGTCTGGACGAAGACCCCGGCGACGGCAGTCTGGTGCGCGCCGCGCTCAACGACATTGCCCGCGCTCGCGGCATGTCCCAGCTTGCCCGCGACACCGGCCTGACGCGCGAGGGACTTTACAAGGCCCTGTCTGCCACCGGGAACCCCGAGTTCTCGACCATGCTGAAAGTCATCAAGGCACTCAAGATCAGGCTGCACGCGGCGCCGGCGACCCCGGCAAAGGCGCGCAAGGGCGCTCGCAAGAAATCGGCAGGGGAACTGGCGGCGGTTTGAACTTCTGAAAGTCGGCGCTGGTGGGACGGCGGCACCAAGTGCGTGCACCTCGAATTGACTTCTTCGATGGCTTAACCAAAGGCGCAAGGGATGCCAGATGCCAACCAGATCGGCTTGCGCTTCAGCGCAAGATCGCTCTCAAAAAATTCCTTGAATGTAATGACGTTGGAGCGGCCTTCGTATTCAGCGTATTTGGAACCTTTCAGTGATTCGGGAACGACAAGATATATCCCGTCATCCCGCATGTCGGCAATCGCTTCTGCGGCAACCTTGTCGTCAACCGTGGCGAGGAACACGTCGCAGTTGCGCGCTTCCTTGACTACCTGCTTCCAGCGTTCCCGTAGCGTGGTCTTCAGACTCAAGATCAGTGCCTCGTCGCGCGAGCGCGTACTCAGATGGAGTCGCGACAGCGATGGCAGTATGAAATCCGGGCGCTGATTTCCGCTTGGCTTTTGTTCATCGAAGGGCAAGCTACCGTCGCTAAGCATCCGCCGAACGTGATGCTCGAACGAAGCGCCGGCACGAACTTTCATGCGTTGAACTGCGCTTAGCATGACTTCCTTGTATATCGCCCCAAAATTGTGCGCCAACGTGCCTATCACGTCAGCGACGCTCGGACTCTGAGAATTGGGTGCAAGCAATCCAGCCAACTTGGTCGCATAGTGGCGTGTGTGATGCTTCGTGTAGATGCCCAATTCAATATCTCGACTGATCTCCATAAGCGAGTCGCCTGGACATGAAAGGTCAAAAGGGTTGAGGTTTTTGAGGCCATACTTCGACAAATAGGCTGCTTG
>JANMTA010000342.1:0-4189 GCA_031389965.1 Betaproteobacteria bacterium | reverse complement strand
TGACTCGCGTAAAGATAGGCCATGGCGACGCCGAGTCCGGCCAGGAATCCCTCGCCAGGCGGCACGATGATCTGGGTGATCTTGAAGGCGATGAATTGCGTTGCCACGCCAAGCGCAACGGACAACAAAAACCATGAAATGTTTTTCAAATGTTTCATCGGATAGGCCCGTGGCCGCGGCTGACGGGGCCACCTTATGCGTCCAGTGAGCCGGCCGGGGTCGGCAGTACAGGGGCGCTCACGCGTTCAGGCCCGGATGGTTTCGTCCAGTGTGATGTCGACCATCAGATCGTTGGAGATGCGTTCCAGTTCCCCGGTCAGCGCGCCGACGTCGAGATCCGGCGCGGCGGTGAGTTCGGCGACGGCATGGAACAGGATTGCCGCCGACATCGGCGCGCTGGAGGTGTGGGTTTCCAGGCTTTCGACATTGACGGCATGGTTCGCCAGCACCTGCGAGACCTCGCGCACGATGCCGATGCGGTCGTGGCCGACCAGCGCGAACTTCAGTCGCCGTCCCTTCAGCGCCGACTTTCGGCTCTGCGCCTTTTCGACGGTGATGCGCAGGTCGCGAAGCTCGCCCAGCGCCTGTTGCAAGGCCTCCGCCTTGTCGGCATCGACGGCGACTTCGACGATGCCGGCGAACTTGGCGGCCAGTTGCGCCATCGAGGATTCCAGCCAGTTGCCCTGGTGGGCGCTGATCACGGTCGAGAGTTCGCCGACCAGGCCGGGGCGGTCGTCGCCGATGACGGTGAGAACGAGATGTTGGGTCATGGTTTTCCGTTTCCTTGCGTAATTGGGAACTGCCGGCGCTTCAACCGCCGCTCTTTTTCACGATGACGACGCCGGGCAGCTTTTCGAAGCGGGCGTCACAGGTCAGCAAATCGGCGCCGAACTCCCGCGCCGTGGCATACACCACGGCGTCGGCTGTCGCCAGCTTGTATTGGCGATGCAGGTCGGCGGCAAGCAAGGCGATGCGAGTGTCAAGCGGCGCCACGACGCATTTCTGCGTAAAGGCAATCATCTGGTCCGCCTGATCTTCGCCGACTTCCCGCGTCAGCCATTTCGCCAACTCCAGTTGCACGATGGTGGGCACGATGCATTCTGCTCTGGCCGGAATCTCCCGCGCCAGCCTCTTGCCCAGGGGGCTGTCGATCAGCCATTCGATCCATACCGACGTATCGATGACGCGCATCATCCGTAGCGGCGAGGCAGTTTCACTGCCCGCCTTGCTACGCAGTTGCTTCATCAATAGCGATCCTGCCGGTCCCGATATCCGTCAGCTTTTGCGCCGCGGGCGATGCCGGCGAGTTGCTTCAGCTCGGGAACCGGCATGAGCAACACACCCTTGCCCTTCGGAATAAAGACGAACTCCTGGCCGGCTTCCCAGTGCAGATCATCGCGAATCGCCTTGGGCACGGAAATTTGATACTTGCTTGACAGGGTGGCGGTCGCAGCCATTGTCTTACCTTTATTCAATCGATAGATGAAAGGTAAGATTACCACAGCGGAGCGCTGAAAGCGAAATTTTGGCGGGAACCTGATGCAGGCATTGCGACAACTTTGGAAGTGCCTGCAATGAACAAAAGCAAAGCGTCGGGTAAGCGGGCATTGCCGGCTTGTGCGCACGCGGGGAAAGCGAAAAGACGCTGCAGCGCCCTGGCCGGAAGGAGAGCCCGGCACGAAGGGGGAGGGAGGAGACGGGCTGCTGCAGCGAAGGGGAGGGATATGTCAGGAAGCGGCGCCAGCGACGGCCGGGACGGCCTTTGGAAAATCGGCTGCGGCGGCGCGATGGGTCAGGGTCGGGGTGGACTCCGCGGAGTCCAGCGAGCGCACATCGCCTGAAATCTCGCCGCCTTCCTCGATCAGGATCTTGCCATAGCGGATGGTGCCGCTGACGCGTCCGGTGGCGTGGATGATGAGCTGGCTGCGGGCGGTGAGCTCGCCGTCGAAGCGGCCATGGATTTCCGCCACGTCGATGCCGACCTTGCCCGAGAACGAACCGTTTGCGGCGATGTTGATGACCCGGCTGTCCATCGTCGCTTCGACGCGGCCTTCGACCACCAGGGTGTCGCAATCGAGGATCTCGGCGCCCTTGAGCTTGACGTCGGGACCGACCATGAGGCGGTTGGCGGTAACGCTTTCCGGCTTCACGCCGGAAGCTGGTGTCGTCGTCGTGGGCGAATTGGCTGCGGTCACGCTGCTGGCAGGATTGCCGGTCGGGCTCGGGCTACTGCTGCTGGTGCCCTGGTTATATGCCGCAAGGCGCGGGTCACGGGTGACGACGTTGTCTTTGCTGCTGAACAGGTTCGGTTTGGTGAGCATGGGTTCTCCTTGGGTCGATGGGCTCCACTTGCCTTCGGGCGGCAAGCGGGACGCAAAGACCAACAGCAAGCGCCGTGCCGGGTGTCTTTTATTCAATCAATACAGCAAGTGGCGTTCCGCTTAGGGCCACGGCTGGCGTCGATCTGTCGGGCTGCCGCGACAAGATTCAAGGCGGAATCGACAAGGGCCTGTATATCCAAAGATAATTTTGTCGCCGATGAGCGACGGTGCATGGCGTGACAGGCTCGATGCTGTGCGGGTCGGCGAATCCGCCGTCGCAAAAAAGCGGGCCGTACATCGAAGCTGCACGGCATGGTCTTTCAGCCCTTTGCCGGGCGTTCTGTCAGGTGCCTGGCGAGCAGCCGCAAAACAGGTTGCGGTCGCCGTACACGTCGTCGATGCGATTTACATAAGGCCAGAACTTGTTCTCGGCCACCCAGGGCAGCGGAAACACGGCCTGCTGGCGCGAGTAGGGCCGCGTCCAGTCGCCGACCAGATCAGCCTCGGTGTGCGGCGCCTGCTTGAGCGGGCTGGCGTCGAGCGCCCACTCGCCGCTCTCAATGCGGCGGATCTCGTCGCGGATCGCAATCATTGCGGCGCAGAAGCGGTCGAGTTCGGCTTTGTCTTCCGATTCGGTCGGCTCCACCATCAGCGTGCCGGCCACCGGGAAGCTCACCGTCGGCGCGTGGAAGCCGTAATCCATCAGGCGCTTGGCGATGTCGATTTCGGCGACGCCGGTTTGCGCCTTGATGGAGCGCACGTCGAGGATGCATTCGTGGGCGACGCGGCCCTGGCTGCCGCTGTAGAGCACCGGGTAGTGGTCCTTGAGCCGCGCCGCGACATAGTTGGCGTTGAGTATCGCGATCTCGGTGGCGCGCGTCAGGCCGCTGCCGCCCAGCATGGTGATGTACATCCAGGAGATCGGCAGGATCGAGGCCGAGCCCCAGGGCGCGGCACTTACTGCCCAATGCGCCGCACCCTGGTCGCCCGATTTTTGCAGATGGGGGCCGGCAAGGTTTTGCACGGCGTGGTTGGCCATGTAGGGCGCGAGATGGCTCTTGAGGCCGATCGGGCCCATGCCCGGTCCGCCGCCGCCGTGCGGGATGGCGAAAGTCTTGTGCAGGTTGATGTGCGAGACGTCGGCGCCGATGTCGGCCGGGCGGCAGAGGCCGACCTGGGCGTTGAGGTTGGCGCCGTCCATGTACACCTGGCCGCCGTGGGCGTGGACGATGGCGCAGATGTCCTTCACCGCTTCCTCGAACACGCCGTGCGTCGACGGGTAGGTCAGCATCAGGCAGGAGAGCTTTGCGTCGTGCTGCGCGGCCTTGGCCTTGAGGTCCTCGACATCGACATTGCCGCTGTCGTCGCAGGCCACAGCGACGACATCGAGGCCGCACATCTGCGCCGTTGCCGGGTTGGTGCCGTGCGCCGATTTCGGGATCAGGCAGACGTTGCGCTGGCCCTGGCCGCTCGCGGCATGGTAGCGGCGTATTGCGACCAGGCCGGCGTACTCGCCCTGCGCGCCGGAGTTCGGCTGCATGCAGACAGCATCGAAGCCGGTGATGGCCTTGAGCTGGTCTTCCAGCCCGGTGATCAGCTCCAGGTAGCCTTGCGCCTGATCGAGCGGAGCGAAAGGATGCATCTGCGCGAACTCGGGCCACGAGACGGGAATCATCTCCGCCGCGGCATTGAGCTTCATGGTGCAGGAGCCGAGCGGGATCATCGCGTGATCGAGCGCCAGGTCGCGGTTCTGCAGGCGCTTGAGGTAGCGCAGCATGCCGTGCTCGGTGTGATGCGTGTTGAACACCGGATGGGTCAGGATGGGCTCGCGGCGTTGCAGCGTGATCGGGATTGCGCAGGGTCGCGCC
>JANMTA010000302.1:0-8297 GCA_031389965.1 Betaproteobacteria bacterium | reverse complement strand
GGACGGCTGGTGCTGGCCCTGCCCAAGGGAATTGCCGGTCTGCCCGCGACTCTGGCCAAGCCGGAAAGCGATCATGTCAACGCCTGGGTCTGTCGCGGCGTTACTTGCTCGGCACCGACGACGAATCTGCACGCCCTGATTACTTGATCTGGAGCATTTTTTGTATCGGCCTCATTGCTTAGCATTCGTGACGATTTGGTTTCCGCCGGCATACCCTCTTTTATCCATACAAAGGAATTCAACATGAAATCAGTATTGTTCTCCGCCTTGGTTGCTGCCGGCGTTCTGGCGTCGGCCCCCGCTTTCGCCAACAAGGACCTGGCCACCAAGAGCGGTTGCATGGCCTGCCACGCGGTCGACAAGAAAGTGGTCGGTCCGGCCTATCAGGAAGTTGCCAAGAAATACAAGGCCGCTGACGAAGCCATGCTGGCCGACAAGGTCCGCAAGGGTGGCAAGGGCGTCTGGGGCCAGATCCCGATGCCGCCGAATGCCGCCGTCAAGGACGAGGACCTGAAGACCCTCATCAAGTGGATTCTGGACGGCGCCAAGTAATTCCGGCCGCAGTCCCTGTAAAAGGCCAGTCCCGCCAATAGCGGGGCTGGCCTTTTTATGTCCCCCGTCCAACGCACGGGGATGGTATCCCTCGCCGGGCTGCCGTTCGCAGATGGGCAGCGCGGCATTGACAAGTCCATGCCGGAAGGCAAGAATCCGTCCGCTGATTTGGCATCCGCCGTATCATCCTCGATTACCTGACCTGAACGGAGCATCGCCATGAATGTCCCCATTAAAGCCCTCTCGCTTTCCGTGATTGCCGCTGTTGCCCTGATGGGCTGCGGAAAGGAAGCGCCGCCCCCGCCACCCCCGGTCCAGGCACCACCCCCGCCCCTGCCAATGGTGATCAAGATCGGCAGCGTCGCGCCACTCACCGGCGGCATCGCCCACCTGGGCAAGGACAACGAGAACGGCGCCCGCCTCGCCATCGAAGAAGCCAACGCGGCCGGTGTCTCCATCGGCGGGCAGAAGGTCAAGTTCGAACTGATGTCGGAAGATGACCAGGCCGATCCGAAAGTCGGCAATACCGTCGCGCAGAAGCTGGTCGACGCCAAGGTTGCGGGCATTGTCGGCCACCTCAATTCCGGCACCACGATTCCCGCCTCGGCGATCTACAACCAGGCCGGGCTGCCGATGATTTCCGGTTCCGCCACCAATCCGGCGCTGACCGAGCAGGGCTTCAAGGGCGTATTCCGCGTCGTCGGTCGTGACGACCAGCAGGGCCCGGCAGTGGCCAACTACCTCGCCGGCGCCAACAAGCTCAAGACTGTCGCCGTGATCGACGACGCCACCGCTTACGGCGACGGCCTCGCCAACGAAGTCGAGAAGACCCTCAAGGCAGCCGGAATCAAGGTTCTGCCGCGCGAAAAGGGGACCGACAAGACGGTGGACTGGAAGGCCGTGCTGACCAAGGTCAAGGGCAAGAAACCGGATGCCGTGTTCTACGGCGGCATGGATGCCACCGGTGGCCCGCTGCTCAAGCAGGCGCGCGAGCTGAAGATGACTGCGGTGTTTGCCTTCGGCGATGGCGCCTGTACCGACAAGATGGCCGAGTTGGCTGGGGCGGCTGCGGAAGGCCTCGTCTGTTCGCAGGCGGGCATACCGGTGCAGGCCTCCGGCAAAAAGTTCCTCGATGCCTACAAGGCGAAGTTCAAGGCTGATCCGATTCTTTACTCGCCCTTCACCTACGATGCCGCCAACCTGCTGATCGCCGCGATGAAAAAAGCCGATTCGCCTGATCCGGCAAAATATCTGTCGGCACTGGCTGCCAGCGACTACAACGGGGCCAGCGGCAACATCAAGTTCGACGAAAAGGGCGACCGCAAGGACGCCGAGATGACGATCTTTACCCTGAAGGACGGCAAGATCACGCCGGTCGCGATTCTCAAGAGCGGCAAGTCGATGACGCTGGATGAATACGCCGAGGCCACCACACCTGCTGCTCCCGCTGCGCCAGCGGCACCTGCACCGGTGGCAGTTCCCGCGCCTGCTGCACCCGCGAAGAAGTAAGCATCCGCTGAAACGAAACGGGGAAGTCGCCCTCCGGCGGCTTCCCCGTTTTTTTTGGATACCCCGCAACATGGACATCCTGCTCCAGCAGATCATCAACGGCCTCACCACCGGCAGCGTGTATGCCGTGGTCGCACTGGGCTACACCATGGTCTATGGCGTCATCCAGCTCATCAACTTCGCCCATGGCGAAGTCGTGATGATCGGCGCCATGGTGGCGTTTTCCATCATCACCTCGCTGGCCGGCAGCGGCATGCCGCCATTGGCGATTGTCCTCGCCGGCGTCATGGCGGCGATTCCAGCCTGCATGGCCATCGGCTACCTCCTTGAACGCGCAGCCTATCGTCCCTTGCGCCATGCGCCGCGCCTGGCGCCGCTGATCACCGCCATCGGCATGTCGATCATCCTGCAGCACCTCGCCTTGCTGGTCTGGGGCCGCAATCCGCTGGCCTTTCCGCAGATCATCGACAACCAGGTATTCGGCATCGGCGGCGCGACGATCAGCAGCGTGCAGATCGCCATCATTTTTTTGTCATTGACGATGATGGTTGGCCTGTCCTGGTTCGTCTATCGCACCCGTTTCGGCATCGCGATCCGCGCCACGGCGGAAAACGTTCACGTCGCCAGCCTGATGGGCATCAATGCCAATCGCGTAATCGCCGCCACCTTCGTCATCGGCGCCGGCTTGGGTGCGGTCGCCGGCGTGATGTACGGCAGCTACTACGGCATCGCCCACTACACGATGGGCTTCAGCCTCGGTCTCAAGGCCTTCTCCGCAGCAGTCTTGGGCGGCATCGGCAACATCGCCGGGGCCATGCTCGGCGGCATTCTGCTCGGACTGGTGGAGGCTCTGGGTACCGGTTATGTTGGCGACCTAACCGATCTTTGTCACTGGCCCCTGGCCGGTGGCCTGCTCGCCGAGCAATGTGCAGACGGCGGAAACTTCGTGCTCTTCGGCAGCAACTACCAGGACGTGTTCGCCTTCCTGATGCTGATCCTGGTGTTGGTATTCCGTCCCTCCGGCCTGCTCGGCGAGCGCGTCTCGGAGCGCGCCTGATGAGCGCCCCGCACGGCCGTCCGCAGGGGAACCAGTCACGACCCGGAGCCGCGCAGCAGCGAAGCGCAATCACCCCCACCCGCGGGGGCGAAGGCGGGGTTTCGCAAAGCACTGCTTTGCGCCGCCGAAGCCGGCCCGGTGTGCAAACCGGGCCGTGGAGAAGGGCCGGGGGGAGGGTCCAGTGAGCGCGCGCGAAAAATTCGGCCTGGCCCTGATCGCCGTTGCCCTGATCGCGCTTCCCTTCGTCCTCGCTGCGGCCGGCACCGCCTGGGTGCGCATCACCAATTTCGCGGTGCTGTTCGTGCTGCTGTCGCTGGGTCTCAACATCGTGGTCGGCTTCGCCGGTCTGCTCGACCTCGGCTACGTGGCCTTCTACGCCGTCGGCGCGTATGTCTACGCGCTGCTGGCTTCGCCGCATTTCGGCCTGCACCTGCCCTTCTGGGTGATCCTGCCGATCGGCGCCGCCGTCGCCTGCATTGCCGGCGTCATACTCGGCGCGCCGACGCTACGCTTGCGCGGCGACTACCTGGCGATTGTCACGCTGGGTTTCGGCGAGATAGTGCGCATCTTCATGAACAACCTTTCCTCGCCGGTCAATCTGACCAATGGCCCGAAAGGCATCAACCGCATCGATTCCTTCCAGGTCGGCCCGATCAACTTCGCCGGCAGCGACACGCTGGCGGGGCTGGTCTTCAGCGGGCCGATCAAGTACTACTATTTCCTGATGCTGGTGCTGCTGGCGGTGATCGTGATCAACCGGCGCCTGCAGGATTCGCGCATCGGCCGCGCCTGGGTTGCGATCCGCGAGGACGAGATCGCGGCCAAGGCCAGCGGCATCAACACGCGCAACATCAAGCTGCTGGCCTTCGCCATGGGCGCCTCCTTCGGCGGCATCGCCGGCGGCATGTTCGCCGCGATGCAGACCTTCGTCAGTCCGGAAAGCTTTGTCCTCAATGAATCCATCATGGTGCTGGCCATGGTGGTGCTGGGCGGCATGGGCAACATCTGGGGCGTCATCGCCGGCGCCGTGCTGCTCTCCTTCGTCCCCGAACTGCTGCGCTATACCGTGGAGCCGGCGCAAATGGCCGTGTTCGGCAAGCTGCTGATCGACCCCGAAGTCCTGCGCATGCTGGTGTTCGGCCTGGCGCTGGTACTGACCATGCGCTTCCGTCCCGCCGGCCTCTGGCCGGAAACCCGGCATCGCCGCGAGATGAACGAGAACCGGGCATGAACGAGGTGCTTCTTGAAGCCCGCGCCATTGACAAGCGCTTCGGCGGCGTTCAGGCGCTGAAGGATGTCTCGCTGACCATCCGCAGCGGGGAAATCTACGGCCTGATCGGTCCGAACGGCGCCGGCAAGACCACGCTATTCAATGTGTTCACCGGCCTTTATCCGCGCGATGGCGGCGAGGTTCTGTTTTGCGGCATGCCCTTGCGCCTGGAAAGCCCGCACCAGGTTGCCGCCGCCGGAATCGCGCGAACCTTCCAGAATATCCGCCTCTTCGGCAACATGACTGCGCTGGAGAACGTCATGGTCGGCCGCCACGTGCGCACCCAGGCCGGCGTGTTTGGCGCCATGCTACGCACCCGCGCGGAACGCGCGGAGGAAGCGGCAATCCGCCGCCGCGCGGACGAACTGCTGTATTACGTCGGCATCGCCGACCGCGCCGACGACCTGGCGCGGCACCTGTCCTATGGCGACCAGCGGCGACTCGAAATTGCGCGTGCACTGGCCACCGATCCGAAACTGCTGGCGCTCGACGAACCGGCCGCCGGCATGAACGCCACCGAGACCGCGGCGCTACGCGCCCTGATCGAGGGTCTGCGCCGCGACGGCCTGACCGTGCTGCTGATCGAGCACGATGTCAAACTGGTGCTCGGTCTTTGCGACCGCGTCGCCGTGCTCGACTATGGCGAAAAGATCGCCGAGGATGTGCCCGAGTCGGTGCGCGCCAACCCGAAAGTGATCGAGGCCTACCTCGGCGCGAGTCACTGACATGTCTTTATCGAGCGCAGCGAGCAAGCATGGTCACCCTCTTCCTCGGGAAGGGGGCCGGGGGGATGGTCGTTCAATACTTGCCGTAATGAACCTGAAGGTTCATTACGGCGGTATTGCGGCCGTAAAAGGAATTTCCTTCGCCATAGAGGAAAACGAGATCGTCTGCCTGATCGGCGCCAACGGTGCCGGCAAGACGTCCACCCTCAAGGCGCTGGCGCGCATGATCCCCTCGCGCGGCGAGATCCACTATGGCAAAGAACGCATCGAGGCGCTCCCCAGCCATGACCTGATCGGCAAGGGACTGGCGCTGGTGCCGGAGGGCCGCGGCATCTTCGCCCGCCTGACGATCGCCGAAAACCTCGCCATGGGCGCCTACCATCGCAACGACACGTCAGCCATCGCCGCCGACCTTGAGCGTGTTTACGGCCTCCTGCCGCGTCTCAAGGAGCGCGCCGCGCAAGTGGCCGGCACTCTCTCCGGCGGCGAACAGCAGATGCTCGCCATCGGTCGCGCACTGATGGGCCGCCCAAAGCTGCTGCTGCTTGACGAACCCTCGATGGGGCTGGCGCCCCAAATGGTGGAAAAGGTATTTGAAGTCGTGCGGGCGGTCGCCGCGGAGGGCATGACCATTCTGCTGGTCGAACAAAATGCCAGGCTCGCGCTGGAAGTCTGTTCGCGCGGTTATGTGATGGAAAGCGGCCTCATCACGCTGGCGGATACTTCCGCCGCACTGCTCGCCGATTCGCGCGTGCGCGCGGCCTATCTCGGCGAATAACGCCGTTCCGCCACCACCAGCGCGGTGCGTCCCTCCGGGAACTTTCGCAATCAGCCTGACGCGAAGGTAAACGCGTCGGCGAAAAATTCCTCGGCCGGCAAACCCTGTGCGGAAAACTCCGCTCGCGCGGCATCGATCATGGCCGGTGCACCGCAGGCATAGACCTGAAACCCGGAAAGATCGGCGTGATCTTCCAGCACCGCGCGATGCACCAGGCCACTGCGCCCGGTCCAGGCGTCCTCCGGGGTCGCCTCGGAGAGCACCGGCACGTAGCGGATATGATTGTTCGCGCCGGCCCAGCCTGCCGGCAGGTCCGGCAGATATAACCCGCCGCGGCTCCGCGCGCCCCAGTAGATTTCCATCTGGCGCGTGATGTGGTTGTGAATGGCATGTTCGACAATGGCCTTGATCGGCGCGAAGCCGGTACTGCCGGCGAGCAGGATCACCGGCTTGGTCGATTCCTCGCGCAGGAAGAAGCTGCCATAGGGACCCTGAAAACGCAGGATGTCCTTCTCCTTCATGCCGCCGAACACATGGCTGGTGAATTCGCCGCCGGTAATCATGCGCACATGCAGTTGCAGGAAGCCATCGTCATGCGGCGCATTGGCAAGGGAAAAGGCGCGGCGCTTGCCGTCTTTCAGGAGAAACTCGATGTACTGGCCGGCAAGAAACTGCAGGCGCTCGTTGGCCGGCAGCTTGAGGCTCAGGATGATCACATCGTCCGCCACGCGTTCGATCTTTTGCACGCGGCAGGGCATGATCTTGACCGGGATGTCCTTCGCCGTACCCACCTCGCGACATTCGAGCACCAGGTCGGAGAGCGGTTTGGCGCAACAAAACAGCGCCAGACCGCCGACGCGATCGGCGGTGGACAAAGCCTGATCCTGCGCCAGGCCGTGATCCACCAGGCCGTCGAGCACCTTGCCCTTGCAGGCGCCGCAGGCGCCATTGCGACAGCCGTAGGGCAGGGTCAGGCCGGCATCCAGGGCCGCCTGCAATACGGGATCGCTGCCGTCGGTGCTGAAACTGTGCCCGCTGGGCTGCAGGGTGACGCGAAATGAGGCGACTGGGGCCATGCGATAATTGTCCGATGCGTAGATTGCTGATCATTGGTTGCGGCGACGTCATGCGCCGTGCGTTGCCGCAACTGGTGCAGCGCTGGCAGGTGCTGGCCCTGGTACGCCAGCGTGACCCGCAGCTGGAAGCGCTGGGCGTCACGCAGATCGAAGGCGATCTCGACCAACCCGACACCCTGACCCGCCTGGCCGGCATCGCGGATGCCGTGATTCACAGCGCACCCCCGCCGGCGCAAGGAAGCGGCGACCCGCGAACACGAAACCTGATTGCCGCTTTGCAGCGCGGAAAAAGTCTACCACGGCAACTGGTGTACATCAGCACCAGCGGCGTCTATGGCGACTGCGCCGGCGCCCGTGTCAGCGAGACGCGCAGCCCGGCGGCACCATCGGCACAATCGGCGCGGGCAGCGCGGCGGGTGGATGCCGAACGGCGTTTGCGCCGCTTCGGCCGCCAACGTGGACGCCATTGCCGCGTCAGCATCCTGCGCGCTCCCGGCATCTATGCCGAAGACCGGCTGCCGCTGGAGCGGCTGCACAAGAAACTGCCGCTCATGCTGCACGCGGAAGACAGCCACACCAACCACATTCACGCCGCAGACCTCGGTCGCGCCTGCAGCGCGGCGCTGGCAAGGGCGGGTGCCAATCGCATTTACAACATCAATGACGACTCGTCGCTGGCGATGGGCGAATGGTTCGATGCGCTGGCCGACGCCTTTGCCCTGCCGCGCGCACCGCGCCTGACGCGCGAGGAAGTGCGCCGCATCGTGCCGCCGATGCAATGGTCATTCATGAACGAATCGCGTCGCCTCGACAACACCCGGATGAAGCAGGAGTTGCACCTGCGTCTGCGCTATCCGACCGTGGCGACGGGAATCCTTGCAGCCACCGCGAAGGCAACTCGAACGGAAACACCATGCTCTGGATAAAAGCCTTCCATATCGTCTTCGTCACCAGCTGGTTCGCCGGCCTCTTCTACCTGCCGCGCATATTCGTGAATCTCGCCATGGTGCCAACCGACAGCCACGCCGAGCGCGAGCGCCTGCTGCTGATGGCGCGCAAACTGTTTCGTTTCATCACGCCGCTGGGCGTGCTGGCCATCGGCCTGGGCTTCTGGCTGTGGTTCGGCTATGGCTTCGGCGGCGGCTGGCTGCATGCCAAGACCGCGCTGGTCATAGGGCTGGCCGCCTATCACGTCTGGTGCGGCATGCTGCTCGCCAGCCTGGCCGCCGGCCGCTCGATGAAGTCCCATGTCTGGTTCCGCTTCTTCAACGAAGTTCCGGTGCTGGCGCTCATCGCCATCTGCATCCTGGTCGTGGTCAAGCCGTTCTAG
>JANMTA010000280.1:0-1605 GCA_031389965.1 Betaproteobacteria bacterium | reverse complement strand
GCCGGTGGCAAGAAGGCCGTGCTGTGGGGCACGGCGCTGGATAACCTGGCCTCGTGGCGCATGGTGACGCCTGACGGCAACTGGCTCGACGTCGAACGCCTGAACCACAACTTCGGCAAGATCCACGAGCAGGAACTGGTCAGCTTCCGCCTCGTGCGCTGGGACGCAACGGGCAAGAAAAAACTGGGCGAGGAGCAGCTCGACGTGCCCGGCCGGCAGTTTCGCAAGGAAGGCCTGGGCAAGGACGTCACCGACAAGTTCCTCGCCGGCATCCCCGGCGTGCAGAAAGAGGGCACCGACGGCCTGATCACCTCGGCGGTCTGGGTGCTGCACAAGATGCCGCCGGTGACGCGCACGGTCTGCCTCGAATTCTTCGGCCGCGTCACCGATGCGGTGCCGTCGATCGTCGAGATCACCGATTACTTCAAGCCGGGTGGCGCGGGCCTCGCGGCCGGCGTGCTGCTCGCGGGACTGGAACACCTCGACGAGCGCTATGTGCGTGCCGTCGGCTACGCGACGAAAGCCAAGCGCCATGGCCGGCCCAAGATGGTGCTGATCGGCGACATAGTCGGCGCTGACGACACGGCGGTGATGGCCGCCGCCTCGGAAGTGGTACGCATGGCCAGTGCGCGCGGCGCCGAGGGCTTCATCGCGGTATCGCCCGAGACGCGCAAGAAGTTCTGGCTCGACCGCGCGCGCACCGCCGCGATCTCGAAGCACACCAACGCCTTCAAGGTCAATGAGGACGTCGTCATCCCGCTGCCGCGCATGGGCGACTACTGCGACGGCATCGAGCGCATCAACATCGAACTCTCGCTGGCCAACAAGATCGCGCTGGCCGACGCGCTGACGGACTACCTGCAGGGCGAGCTGCCGCTGCACGCCGGCGACGCCAACCTCGACCCCGAACTGCTGCTGGGCGACAAGCGTGAACAGGCGCTGGAACTCGTTGGCGGCGTGCGCGCGAACTGGCAGGCGCTGCTCGACAACCTCGACCAGCACTTCCGCGAACTGCAGGATTACCGTCTGCGCGTGTCGTGGAAGACCGAACTCAGGGCGCCGCTGGAAGCCCTGTTCGACGGCAACGCCTTCGGCCCGGTGCTGGCCGGCATCGAGGCCATCCACCAGGAAGTGCTGCGCGGCCGCGTTTTCGTCGCCCTGCACATGCACGCCGGGGACGGCAACGTGCATACCAACATCCCAGTCAATTCGGATCACTACGCCATGCTGCAGACCGCCTACAAGGCCGTCGAGCGCATCATGGCGCTGGCCAAGTCGCTGGGCGGCGTGATTTCCGGCGAACATGGCATCGGCATCACCAAGCTGGAATTCCTCAGCGACGAAGAGATCCGCCCCTTCCGCGACTACAAGCAGCGGGTCGACCCGGAGGGCCGCTTCAACCGCGGCAAGCTGATGGATTTGTCGCACATGCGCGGCGATCTCTCCAACGCCTATACCCCGTCGTTCGCGCTGCTCGGCGTCGAATCGCTGATCATGGAGCAGTCGGACATCGGCAAGATTTCCGACTCGATCAAGAACTGCCTGCGCTGCGGCAAGTGCAAGCCGGTCTGCTCGACCCACGTGCCGCGCGCCAACCTGCTCTAC
>JANMTA010000250.1:0-5231 GCA_031389965.1 Betaproteobacteria bacterium | reverse complement strand
ACGGCGTTGACAGGGTCTTGTAGATCGCCGGCTCGGTGTCGTCGCGAGTGACCACGAAGTCGGTGAAGGTGCCGCCGACGTCGATTCCGATTTTTAGCGCCATATGGTGTGCTCCATCAGTGCTGGACTATGTTGATTGGGGACTGCTTGCGCGCGCGATCATCTGCCGCACGTCTTCCTTGCGAATCTTGCCCAGCGCGGTTTTCGGCAAGGCCTCGACGATGACCACTTCCTTGGGATGCTTGTAGCGGGCGATGCGGCCTTCGAGCAGCTTCAGCACCTGCTCGCTGGTGAGCTGGTGGTCCGCCCTGGGCACCACCACCGCGACCACGATCTCGCCCCAGCGTTCATCGGGTCGGCCGATCACCGAGGCTTCGGCGATGTCGGGGCATTCGATCAGCAGGTTCTCGATCTCGGCCGGATAGATGTTCTCGCCGCCGGAAATGATCATTTCCTTGCTGCGGCCATCGACGAAAAGATAGCCCTCGTCATCCTGATGGCCCATGTCGCCGGTGTGGAACCAGCCATCGACCAGCACGGCGGCGGTGACTTGCGGCGCCTGCCAGTAACCGCTCATGACGTTATCGCCCTTGACCAGGATTTCGCCGGTGGCGCCAGGCTTCGCGTCGGCGCCCTGGCTGTCGACGATGCGCAGCTGGCAGTGCGCCGCCGCCTTGCCGGTCGAGCCGACCTTGCGCATTGCGTCCCCGGCCTTGAGGTACACCGCGATCGGGCAGGTTTCGGTGGAGCCATAGACCTGGACCAGCGGCACGCCTTTGTCATGTACCGAGCGAATGACGTGCAGCGGTACGATGGTCGAGCCGGTGGTGATCATGCGCAGACCTGAAAAGTCGGCGCTGGCCCAACGCCGATGCGCCATCATCATGTCGAGTTGCGCGGGCACCAGCACCGTCAGCGTGATGCCTTCCCGCTCGATGGCATCGAAGGTGGCATCGGCATCGAATTTGGGATGCAATACCACGGTGCAGCCGGCCTGCAGAGCCGGAGTGGTCTGGTTGTTGAGGCCGCCGACATGGAACAGGGGCAGCGTGGTGAGGATGACGTCGGCCGCCGTCAGCTCGTGCATGTCGGCGCTGTTTGCAGCGTTGCATTCCAGCGCGCGCTGCGTCAGCACCACGCCCTTGGGCTTGCCGGTCGAGCCCGAGGTGTAGCAGATCAACAGCGGCGTGTCCGCGCCGGCCTGAGCATCGAGCGGCGCCGGCCCGTTGGCCCGACTGCAAAACTCGGCCCACGAAATCCATCCGGTGTCAGCGGCGCCGAAGCTGACCAGCGTCGTGGCTCCCAGCGCGCTGCGGAAAGCCTCGGTCTGGGCCACGTACTGTGGCTCGACGAAGAATAGCGCGGGCGGGCAATCTTCCAGCATCTGCTGGTGCTCGGGCGCGGCCAGGCGCCAGTTGAGCGGCATGAACAGCGCTCCAATGCGGGAGCAGGCGAACAGCAACGCCAGTAAATCCGGGCTGTTGAAGCCGAGGTAGGCGACACAGTTTCCGCGCTTGATCCCGCTGGCTGCCAGTGCTGCCGCAATGCGGTCGGTCAGCGCCGCCAGATCGGCGTAGGAAAGCTCGCGCCCCGGAAAACGAATGGCCGCCTTGTCGGGCGTCAGCCCGGCATTGCGGGCTATCCATTCGGACAGACTCATTCCGGGTCCGCTTGCCTAGGCATCGCAAACTTCGAGAACCACGGCCATCGCCGTGTCGCCCGCCGCGCAGCCGGTGAACAGCCCGAAGCCGCCGCCCTTCAGCGCCAGTTCCTCGATCAGTTCGATGATCGAACGCGTGCCCATAGGCGCCTGGGGATGGCCCCAGACCAGCGAGCAGCCGTAATTGTTCATTGAATTAAGGTCGGCACCGGTCTGCCTGGCGAAGAAGATGTCGTTGGCGGCGAAGGGATTGTGGGTCTTGATCGCCGCCATGTGGGCCAGGCTGCGCCCGGCCTGTTGCAGCGCACGCTGCGCCGCCGGCAGCATCGCCTCCGGCATGTAGGCCAGCGCCGCGCGCGCCAGGCCGAAGCCATGCAGGCGGATGGCGATTTTCGGGTTGGCGGAGAGTTCCCGCGCCTTGTCCCGGGTGGTGACGACAATCGCGGCGTTGCCGTCGGCCGGATGCGTCTGGGCGCCGAAGGTGACCACGCCCCCCGGTGTGACCGGTTTCAGTTTTGCCAGGCCCTCGGGAGTCGACTGCGACACGCCTTCGTCGCCGGCCATGGTGTTGGCGACCTTCTTGAAGTTGGGGGCGGGCACCTCGAAGGGCAGGGTCATGAAGCGCCGGAGGAAGGCCGAGTCGTCGGCCTGGGACATGCGGTACTGCTCCTCGCGGCGCAGCACCAGTTCGTGCTGCTCGGCGGTACCGATGCCGTGCTTGGCGGCGACGTTTTCCGCGGTCTGCAGCATCGTGTGGCCGCCCAGCGGGTCGCAGTTGAAGTTCTCCATCACCCAGTCTTCAGCCGCGCCGGTGCCGCCGGGGCCGCGCGGATTGGGGTAATAGATGTGCGGTCCGTTCGAGGTGCGGTCGCAATTGATGGCGAGCGCGGTGGTCGCCATGCCGGTTTCGATTTCCTGCGTCGCGGCGAGCAGCGTGCGCACACCAGTGGCGCAGGCCTGCATCAGCGTCGGGCCGCCGGCATTGGCGGCGCCGATCATGCCGGCGAGCCAGGGCAGGCCGTAGAAGGCATGTTTTTGCGGCACCGAAAGCCCCAGCGCGCCGTAGTCGAAGTTCGCCGGATCGATCCTGCGTTTGGCCAGTTCCAGCTTCGCGACGTGGGCGGCGAACTCGATGCTGTGCAGGTTGGCAAAGCTGCCCTGCCAGCGGGCGAAGGGGGTGCTCCAGTAGGCGCCGTAAGGGATTTCTGCTTTGTAGGTCATTTCGATTTCCCGGTCAGGCGAGGCATTTGGCCTTCCGGCCCGAATCTTTGCGCCGCACCGGCAGTGAGTGGCAAGGGGCGGTTCTAGCCGGCGGCGGCGCTTTGTTCCGACTTTTTGTCCTGGTCGATCTGTTCAATGGCGGTGATGAGGAAGTGCTTGGCCGCTTCGAGGTGCTTGTGCATCGCCGCGGCGGCAGCGTCTGCATCGTGTTTCCTGAATGCGGCATGAATGTTCTTCATGCCGGTCAGGGCGGCTTTCCTGGCGCCCGCGTCACCCAGGGTCAGGACGCGCAGAAAGCGGACGTGGCCGACATACTGGTCAAGAAGTTTCGACATCCGCCGATTCGGAATCAGCGCGCGCCAGGCGTTGTGAAAGCGGCTGTTGGCGTCGAGAAAAGCACGGAAGTCACCATTTTGTTCGGCAGCGGTGGCATCCTCGATCGCCGATGCCATGCTGGCGAGGTCGGCGGGTCCGGTGACTTCGGCGACGGCAATGCGAGCCGCCGCGGGTTCCAGCAGGAAACGCAGCTGGTAGATTTCCTCGATGTCGGCATCGTTAAGCTCGGGAACTACAAAACCCCGTCCCTCCACGGCAATCATGCCTTCGCTTTCGAGCCGGGCCAGGGCTTCGCGCACGGGTGTGCGCGACACGCCGAGCTGCGCGGCGAGGCTGACTTCCTGCAGGCGTTCGCCGGGCCGGATCTGGTGGCTGCCGATGTTGTCGCGCAACTGGTGATAGACGCGATCGGCCAGGCCGGCCGGTCTTTCAAGGGGTTTGATTGACATGTTCATGGCAGAATGAAATGCGCTATTGCGCTCGCGTCATGGAATACTGGATACTGTATACGCAGTACATTGCGAGTGTCAATAGCAACGGGTGGCAATCCATGAGTCTTTCGCTTGACGATCTGGCGCAGCGGGTCGGCGCCGGAGAGCGGCCGGCGCTGGCGCGGGCGCTGTCCTTGGCCGAGCGCGACGCGGAATCCTGCGCCGCGCTGGTCGCCCGACTGGCGCAGCGACTGGGCCGGGCGCACGTGGTCGGCATCACCGGCCCGCCGGGCGCGGGCAAATCCACCCTGACCGGCGTCCTGGTGCGGCAGTTCCTGCAACTCGGACAGCGTGTCGCGGTGCTTGCTGTCGATCCCTCGAGCCCGCTGACCGGCGGCGCGCTATTGGGCGACCGCTTTCGCATCGGCGAATGCGCCGACGACGGCCGCTCCTTTGTGCGTTCCACCGCGACGCGCGGCAGCCTGGGCGGCCTGACGGCCGCGGCGCGGCAGATGGTGCAACTCATGGATGCCGCCGGCTACGACCTGGTGCTGGTGGAAACCGTTGGCACCGGCCAGTCCGAGATCGATGTCGCGCAACTCGCCGATTCGCTGCTGGTGATCTTTCCACCCGGGCTGGGCGACGAGTTGCAGGCGATCAAGGCCGGCATCCTCGAACTGGCGGATTTGCTGGTGGTGACCAAGAGCGATACAGCCGCCGCCGCGCAGGCCAGCCGGTCGCTGCAAAGCGCCGCGCACATGTGGCGCAAGGCGCCGCCGATCCATACGGTCAGCGCAGTGAACGGCGCAGGCATCGCTGCGCTGGCGGATGCGATTCTGGAGCGGGCGCGCAGCGCCGGGTCAACAGTGCGTGCCGCCCATGATGCGATCCCGGCAACGCCCGTCGCGTTGGCGGACCGCTTCCGAAACCTCTGGCACGAACTGGAGCGTCGCCTGCCTTTTGCTGCGACGGCTGACTTGGTGCTGCAACTGCCGGAGCCTGCAGCGGATGACACTGCATCCGGCCTGCAGGTACGGATCAGCCTGCGCGCCGGCGGCAGTGCCTTCGATCTGGGTGCCGTGGCGGGAGCGCTGGTTTTTGCAGAAGTACGCGGCCTGCGTTGCAGCATCGAGGAACTCGACGTGGCTGGTGGCACCATGAGACTGCGGCTAAAGCCGTCTGACTAGCGGCCGATGGGCCAAAAGTCGGCGCTGGCGGCACGGCGCGTTTGCCGGAGTCCGGCCGGATGAGGGTGACGTTAATCCCTGACTGCTTTTGCCAAGGCGAAAAAACGGGGACCGCAGTCCCCGCTGACACGATCGGAATCGCGTGTGTGCGGCGTCAGTCTTCGTATTTGAAGGACATCGAGACGCGGGCGCGATAGGCGACTACCTTGCCGTTGTCGATCTTCATGTCGAGCTTGGTGATCTCGGCCACGCGCAGGTCGCGCAGGGTCTTGGCCGCGGATTCGACTGCCGCGCGTGCGGCGTCTTCCCAGGACGTGGGGCTGGAACCAACAACTTCCACGATCTTGTAGACGGGATTATCGTTCTTCGATTTCTTTGCCATGGTCACCTCCGGTG
>JANMTA010000125.1:0-5820 GCA_031389965.1 Betaproteobacteria bacterium | reverse complement strand
TTTCCTGATGTTGCCAGCAAGCATTTCGGCCCTTTCCAAACAAAGCCAATCGTGAATGACTATCCCGCACGCGGGTTCCGCGGTTTCCACAAGCGCGCGCTTTGCCATGCAGAACAACTTTGAGTGTAAATGAATTGAGGGTATGTCAATAGCCGAAATTGGCAAAGCAGTTCAGTTTTTTCGATTCGAGTTGTTATTTCTGTATCACTATAATCATTGCCTTCGAGTGACCCGCGTTCAGAATACTCTGCCGAAAGGACCACGACGCTCATTGTGCAGTGCAATGAATGCCTTGGCGGGCACGACAAACCGAAATTGCCGAAAACCTTGAATTGTATTAAGTATAGACTTGCCGTGACTAACTCTGAATCCACCACCTGATGCCGCCGTTTTCCGAAACGCTCAATCGACTGCCCTTGCCCAGGACTCCGATTCATCCCATGGAGGAATCGAAAGGGGATCATTCGTATCAAAAACTGATTGCCCGCGACGTCGATGAGCATGCTGCCAACCTCGGCAAATGGAATCAGAACTATGACCAGATCAGTTCAGGCAGCTTCCGGGGGACCCTGTCGGAGGTATGGATCGGCGACATGCAGATTTTTCGCGAGGTCACCACGCAAGCGGTAGTCGAGCAGGGGCAGGCATGGGCCGGTGCGCGACTGTTCGGGGTGCCGATGGCCATGAACGGCGGCGGTACGTTCTGCGACCGCCCCTTGCACGGTGACAGCATGTTTTCCTTCGGCCCGGGCAGCGAGTTCTCCCTGCAAAGCCCGAAGGAATTCGACGTCGTCGGTATTGCCATCCGGGAAGACGCCTATCAGCAGGTTGTGACGTCGCTGGCCGGGGCGGGTTCGAAGCGATTGCTGTCGGATGATCCGGCAGTGATGCGTTGTCCGTCCGGCCTGACCGAGTTGCGCGTATTCCTCGATTCGCTTTTCGAAGTGCTCGACGGGAACCCGGCGATGCTGTCCCATCCGACGGTCCAGAAAACCGTCCATTCGGCCCTGATGGGCCATCTCTGCGACTCGATCCAGACCGCCAGCGACGTGCCGGCGCCACTGGCCACTTATCAGGCACGCAAGGCCATGGTGGACGTTGCCAAAAACTACGTTCTGAGCAGGCTTCACGACACCGTGACGATCGCCGAGCTTTGTAACGCGCTGAATACCAGCCGGCGCACGATTCAGTATTGTTTCCAGGAAGTCCTCAACACCAATCCGGTGCAGTATTTGCGGGCGATCAGGCTCAACAGCGTGCGCCGCGAACTGCGCGACGCCAATCCGGCAACAACCCAAGTACAGGATGTCGCCGCCCGCTGGGGCTTCTGGCACTTATCGCATTTCGCCAGCGATTACCGCGCCATGTTCGGCGAACTGCCATCCGACACACTGCGCCGGGAATGATCACAGGCGGCGGTCCGGCGCGCCACCAATCAGTCAGGCAAGGCCGCGCGGCTTCAGGCTCGGCCCGTTGAGGTCATTCTTTTCTGCAGAAGCGTCAAGGCGCTCGACGCGGCCCCGCCCCAGCTTGTAGCGATAGTTGTTGGTCATCGGATCGGGAACGGCATGGCTCACCGCATTGGCATGGCTGCCGCGTGCATTGAAACCGGCCTTGGCGACGCCGGGACGCATGCCGGGATCGAGCACCGCCACCGCCTCAAAACTTCCCTGCGTGATGCCGATATGCCCTGCCGCCAGCAGGCTATTGAAATTCATCTCATGTTCAGTGACACCGAGCGGCAGGCCTGTCTGTACATACACCGTGTCATTGCTTACCCGTACCCGGTCGCCGCTTTCGATGCCGCGCTGCCGGGCATCCTCGGGATTCATGAACAGCATTTGCGGCAGGCCGCGAGCCGCAGTATACGGTTTGCGGATGTCATCGAAGCCGCTTTGCCAGACTTCGTTGATGCGGCCGTTGGTGATCCATAGTTCCTGCTTCTCGAGCCGCGGTTGCACGGCAGCGTAGAACTCGCTCCAGCCGGGGAAATTCCATGGCGTCTTGAGCAGCATCGCCTTGCCGCTATGGGTATTGAAGGCATTCAGCAGCTTGTTGCGAAAGGCGCCTGGTTCGCCCTGCCGCGTCAGCGGATCGTGCAGGCGAACAGTACCGGCGATGGCATTGCCCTGGCGCCAGACCGGCGTCTGGATGCCATCGCCACCCAGGCGGCGCAGATACTCGTGCCCGGTCACCTTCTCCCGCCGCGCCTGCTCGACGAGTTCATGGTAGTCGTAAGGCGTTCCCCGGCTGTGGCGTGCGGCTTCCTCGAAGACATCGTTGCCGTCACGCCAGGCGAACTTGTCGGCAAAGCCCATGCGCCGGGCAAACGCCTGCACCGCCCACCAGTCGGGCTGCGCCTGCCCCGGCGCATCGCAAAATCGGTTGTACAGACGCAGGCGGCGCTCGCCATTGCAGCGCGTGAAGTCGGCTTCGCCCCAGGTTGCCGCGGGCAGGATGAGGTCGGCGTAGCGCGTACCCAGCGGCTCGACCGGATAGATGTCGGAATCGACCAGCACCATGCCGCCGGAATCGGCTCGGGCGATCAGCGCCGCCGCGGCGGCAGCGACCGTTGCCTGCTGCGGCTGGTGCGGACTGCCGCGGGTCAGGCGCGCAATATGGCGTTCCAGTTCGTCTGAAGCGGCCATCGCGCCGATCCACGTGGTACCGAATACCCAGGCAAAGCGCAGTTGGCCATCCATCAGCCAGCGATCGAGATTCAGCGGCTTCTTGCGCCGGCCCGGATGTTTTTCGGGCGAGAGCCAGTCGGGATTCCCGGACGCGGAAATCATGCCGCGCTGATGGCCGCCGCCACGGCCAATCACCTGCCCCTTGCGATTGCCGGCGCCGCAGACCAGTCCCAGCGCGGCGAAGGAGGCGCTGTTCATGTAGTTGTTGGACCAGTAGTTACCCTTCTCCAGCATGAAGGAAGATTTTGGACGCGTGCCGTCCGCACGCGGTCTGGCCAGCAGTTCGGCTGCCCGCTCGATCAGCGCCGCAGGCACGCCGGTGATGCGTGCCGCGTCTTCAAGCCGGTGCTCGTCGCGCGACAGCAGAAACCGGCGAAAGTCCTCCCAGTCGCTCTGCCAGGTACCCCAGGTGGTGCGCCATTGCCAGGGCGTGTTGCGCGTGCCGCGACCATAACCCTGATCCACTTCCCAGCGTTTCGCCACCCAGCGTTCGATGAAGGCCTGATCCTGCCAGCCGCGTTCGACAATCACGCGGGCGATGGCGTTGTGCAACAGGGTATCCGTACCGGGAATCACCGGCAGCCACAAGCCGCCGCGCTTCTCGGCCCAGGCCACGCCCATGCTCCGGTGCGGCGTGGCAAAAATCAGCGTCTTGTCGGGCGTTTCGCCGCGCATGATCCAGCTGGTAAACAGCGTGCTCTTGGTTTCGAAGGGATCGGTACCCGAGAGGAACAACACGTCGCAGGCACCCCAGTCCTCGTAGGCCGGGGCGAAGGCTTCGAGCCCGGCATCATCCAGCCCGGCCGCGTCGTTGCTGTTGGCGCACTTGTCGTGCGGGGCGAACGCCGGGGTGCCGATGGCATCGAGCGCCAGCTTGGTGATGGCGTAGGTGTTCTCGAAATACTGGTAGGAGTACGCCTTGACGCCCCAGGCGTGCTCACCGTGTTTTTTCAGCACGTGCTTTGACACTGCCGCCATGATGTCCAGAGCCGTGTCCCAGGACACCGGTTGCAGCTCGCCCTTGACCCGCAGCAACGGCGTGGTCAGCCGCTCGCGCGTCTTGTTTTCCGGGTTGTAGCACTTCTGCGCCAGGGTCCCGCCGCGCATCGAATGGTTGCCCTTCGGATTGACGGCCTTCGCTTGCGGGTCCGGCAGCACCAGCACATGGTGCGGCTCTCCTTGCCATTGCACGATGTTGTGCTGGGACGGATTGGCCCACGGCACAGCCGTATTCGCCGTCCCGCCAGCGCCGACTTTCCAGCGCCAGACACGATAGCTGCAGCCCACCACGCAGTAATCGCAGGCGGTCGATATTTCTTCGGCGCCTTGCGGCGGCAAGGGCACGGGCTGAATTTCAGACATGTCGGATCCTGTCGGGAACCACCAGCCCCTGCATGCCGATGGCACGGATCTGGTCGCCGTCCAGTTCCAGCACGACTTGCGGCAAGCTGGCCGTGGCGTGGCCGGTAATCACCACGCCATAGCGGCACAGGTCGAAGGTGGTGAGATGGCGCGGACAGGGTCCAAGCACTTGTATCCCCGCCTGCAGCGTATCCTGCAACTTGGCGCCGAGATGCGTGCAGCGCATGCTGAAGGCCACCACATCGGCCTGCGGACCGATGCCGCCGCCGGCTGCGACGCCCAGTTTCACCAGCATGTTGAGATCGCCGGCCCGCGGATAGTCGAAGTAATGCGGCTCGCCGGGTTTGAGCGCGGACAGGCGGGCCACTGCCAACGGCGCGTGTCCGGCGCGCTGCGCCCACACGGCTTCCGTGATTCCCGAGGCAGCGGCCAGCATGAGCAGCTTGCCGCCGCAAAGCAGGAAATCCCGGCGCGACTGGCAGGCCGGTTCATCGTGGGTGTGCATTTTTTCCTCCGTCAGCCAACGGCATCGACTCGGGCATCCGCGGCGGCGTCAGCAGCAGTGGCCGGTCCATGCTGAGCGATTCGAGAAACTCGATGAGGTCCTTCTTTTCTGCCGGGCTGAGGCCCAGCGGCCGCAACTGCGGCGCCTTGTTCGGCCCTTCGCCGCCGCCCCTGTCGAAGAAATCCACGACGTCGCGCAGCGTGGCGAATACGCCGTTATGCATGTAAGGCGCGGTATAGCGCAACTCGCGCAGCGACGGCGTGCGGAAGCGACCGACATCGGCCGGATTGCGGGTCAGGTAGACCAGCCCCAGGTCATCGTCGCTGCCCTTGTACTGCGCTTCGGAAACACCGCGCTGCAGGTTCTGCCAGCGTGCGGTGATTTGTACCAAGGGACTGCTGTCGGCCTGGGGATTACGCGGTACGCCCAGCGCGTGAAATGCCTGGTCGGAAAGCAGCGGGCCGCCGTGGCATTGCACGCAGCCGGCCTTGCCGATGAACAATGCGTAACCACGCTGCGCCGCAGCGCTCAGCGCGGTGGCATCGCCGGCCAGCCAGCGATCGAAAGGGACTTTTTTCGCATCCGACACCAGCGTGCGCTGGAAGGCGGCGATGGCCTGCCAGGCATGGTGGATACGCGGCCACTCGGTGCCGAAGACCTGGCGGAAGCGGAAGACGTACTCGGGCACGAGGCGCAAGCGCATTTCCATCATGGCCGCGTCACCATTGCCGGCGACCGCACCTTCGGCGGCCGACTGCGCCTGCTGTTCAAGGCTGTCGGCGGCGCCGTCCCAGAACAGCCGCGAATAGTAGGCCGCGTTGAGGATGGTCTGCGCATTGCGCCAATGGCGCGTGCCAGGATAGCCGCGCGACAGCGCTTCGGGTTCGCCCCAGCCGGTTTGCGGCGCATGACAGGAGGCGCAGGAAGTCGAGGCATTGCTCGACAGGCGCGTATCCCAGAACAACAGGCGACCCAACTCCACCTTGGCAGCACTCATCGGATTGTCGGTCGGAATCCTGACCGGCGGCAAGGGACCGAAACCGCCCGGTACCGGCTCGGCCGCCGCGGTCAGGGAAACTGCGGCTGCCCAGAGCAGCGCCGCTAATCCTGTTGCCAATCCTTTTGCCAAACGTCGCCTCACCGCGCGGCCCCCGCCAGCCAGTAGTCGTAGGCAGGCGGCTCGACCACAACCGGCAGCGGCGCCGACCAGGCGCGCAGGAAAGCCACCAGCGCGGCCCGCTCGCGTGCTGTCAGTCCAAGCGG
>JANMTA010000112.1:0-16388 GCA_031389965.1 Betaproteobacteria bacterium | reverse complement strand
GGTTTGACCGCGGTGTTGTTCGCCATCGCGGTGTGGCAAAGCCACGGTCGTCATATCGGCGCACTGCAGCCCGGAGCGCCCGAACTGCGCGCCGATTCGCGCTACAACCAGGACGTGCGGAACATCGTCAGCCGCTTCGATCTGGGCATGGATGTACTCACCGTGGTGTTCGAGACACCGAACGATTCATGCAACAGCTTCCCGGTGGTGAATTACATCGATCAATTCACGCTGCATATGGCCCAGGTGCCGGGCGTGCTGTCGGTATCCTCGCTCTCGGCACTGGCCAAGTTCGCCAATGCCGGATTGAACGAGGGCAATCCGAAGCTGGCGGCGCTGCCGCGCGATAGCAAGGCCTTGCAGGTCGCCGTGGGCTATCTGCCGGAAGCGGGCGGCCTGTTCAACCGCGCCTGCACCATGATGGCGGCCAACGTCTATCTGGCCGACCACAAGGCCACCAGCATCAAGGTGGCCATCGATGCGGTCAAGGAGTTTCGCAAGGATTATCCGGCGGACGGCCTCGGGATGAAGGTCCTGCTGGCCTCGGGCAACGTCGGGGTGCTGGCAGCGACCAACGAAGAGGTCGAGGCGCGCGAACTGCCGATGATGCTGTACGTGTACGCGGCCATCATGATCCTGGTACTGCTTGCCTATCGCGACTGGCGGGCCATGCTGGCTTGTTGCGTACCACTGACGGTGGCGACTTTCCTCGGCTACTGGTTCATGAAGACGCTCGATATCGGACTGACCGTGGCCACCTTGCCGGTGATGGTGCTGGCCACCGGGATCGGCGTCGATTATGCCTTTTACATCTATAACCGGCTGCTGATCCATCTCTCGCGCAACGAGCCGATGAAAATGGCACTGGAAGGTGCCTTGCGTGAAGTCGGGATTGCCACCATCTTCACCGCCATCACGCTGTCGGTCGGTGTCGCGACCTGGTCATTTTCCGATCTCAAGTTCCAGGCGGACATGGGCATCCTGCTCACCTTCATGTTCATGATCAACATGGTGATGGCGATTACCGTGCTGCCGGCGTTCGCCGTCAAGCTCGATTCCCTGTTTCCGCGCAAGGGGCCGGTCAAGGCGCCTGCCATCGGCCATTGACGTGGGGACTCGCATGACAATACGACGCATCCGTTTTGTTGCTTGCCTGCTGCTGGGTCTGCCACTGCTCGGCAGCGTAAAAGTCGGTGCCGGCGAGACGGCGAAGGTGAGCCAGGCGTTCAGCCAGGCGCCTGTCCTCGCGCATCCCGCAAAGGCCGCCATTATTGCGGCAACGCTGGCCGGCCAGCGCATCGTGGCCGTGGGCGACTATGGCGTTGTCGTGCTTTCCGATGACGGCAAGAACTTCCGCCAGGCCAGGAGCGTGCCGACACGCACCGTGCTGACCAGCGTGTATTTCCTCAATGACAAGCAGGGCTGGGCCGCCGGACATGACGGCACGATACTGGCGACCTCCGACGGTGGTGAAACCTGGCAAATACAGCGCGCCGAACCGGGCAAGGATCGCGTCCTGATGTCGATCTGGTTTGAAAATGCACAACACGGACTGGCTGTCGGACAGTTCGGCTTGGCGCTGGAAACCAACGACGGCGGCAAGAGCTGGCAGGAACGGAGGCTGGTCGATGGCGAGGTGGGGGACCGTCACCTGTTCCAGATATTCGCCGGGCCCGACGGGCTGGCATTTGTCGCGGCCGAGGCAGGGGCCTTGCTGCGGACAAGCGATGGCGGTCGCAGCTGGAAGGCTATCCAGACCGACAACAAGGGTTCGTTCTGGACCGGCCTGGTGCAAAAGGATGGCAATGTGATTGTTGCCGGCATGCGCGGACATGTGTACCGCAGTTCGGACAAGGGACTCACCTGGACCGAGATTCCCAGTGGAACCCAGCAGTCCATTACCGGCATCCTGAGCCACGAGGATGGCGACATACACCTGTTCGGCAACTCGGTCGTGTTGCTGCTGAGCAGCCAGGACCATGTCATGAGCCTGAAGGTATTGCCGCGCGTGGATCGCAGCAACATCACGGCGGCAGTTCATGTGAAACAGGGGGATCGCCTGTTTTCGCTGAATGGCCTGCTGCCGGGAAAATGAGTCAGTGTTCCGACGGGGAACAATCGCAGATGACTGATGCATTGAGCTACGTCCATGGCGCCAGCGCACAAGCCCTGATCGGGCAGACGATAGGCAGCTACTTCGATGACGTCTGTGCGCGGCATGCGGCCCGCGAGGCGCTGGTGGTCACGCACCAGAAGGCGAGGCTCACCTACGCCCAACTCCATGACCAGGTCGATCGGCTGGCCTGCGGGTTGATGCGCCTCGGCCTGAAGCGCGGCGAGCGCATCGGCATCTGGTCGCAGAACAATCTGGAGTGGGTATTGACCCAGTTCGCCACGGCCAAGGCCGGCTTGGTGATGGTGAATATCAATCCGGCCTACCGTCGGGCCGAGCTCGAGTATGCCCTGAACAAGGTTGACTGCCGGGCGCTGATTCTTGCCCCGGTGTTCAAGTCCAGCAACTATCTGGAAATGATCTGCGACCTGGCTCCGGAACTTGCCACCCAGGCTCCCGGCCCGCTGTGTGCCGCGCGACTGCCCGCGCTGCAGTATGTTATCCGCATGGGGGCTGAGAAAACGCCGGGCATGCTGAATTTCGATGCCATGCTGGCGGCACCGTCCGCGGACGAACTCGCGGCACTCGAGAAGCTCGGTAGCGAACTGCAGTTCGACGATCCGATCAACATCCAGTTCACCTCGGGTACCACCGGCACGCCGAAGGGCGCGACCCTCACACATCACAACATTCTGAACAACGGTTTCTTCATTGGCGAAGCGATGCGCCTGACGCCTGACGACCGGCTGTGCATTCCCGTGCCTCTGTATCACTGCTTTGGCATGGTGCTGGGCAACATCGCTTGCATCACCCATGGCGCGACCATGGTGCATCCGGCCGGGGGCTTCGATCCGCTGGCGACCTTGCAAGTGGTGGCCGCCGAGCGATGCACCGCCTTGCACGGCGTGCCGACCATGTTCATCGCCATGCTCGACCACCCGCAGTTTTCGAGTTTTGACTTGTCGGCCCTGCGCACCGGCATCATGGCCGGCTCGCCCTGTCCGGTGGAAGTCATGAAGCGCGTCGTGGACCGGATGAACATGCGCGAAGTCACCATTGCCTATGGCATGACGGAAACATCGCCAGTCAGCTTCCAGAGTTCCACCGATGATCCGCTTGACCGTCGCGTGTCCACGGTCGGACGCATTCAGCCGCATGTCGAGGTCAAAGTCGTCGATGCCGAAGGTCGCATCGTGACCCCTGGCACGCCCGGCGAACTGCTGACGCGTGGCTATTCAGTCATGCTCGGCTACTGGAACGATCCCGAGCGCACCGCCGAAGCCATCGACGGCGCCGGCTGGATGCATACCGGCGACATGGCGACCATCGACGCCGAGGGCTATTGCAACATCGTCGGCCGCATCAAGGACATGATCATTCGCGGCGGCGAAAACATCTACCCGCGCGAAGTCGAGGAATACCTCTTCCGTCACCCCAAGGTGCAGGACGTTCAGGTGGTCGGCCTGCCGGATAAAAAATATGGCGAGGAGTTGTGTGCCTGGATCGTTCTGCGCGAGGGGCAGAAGGCGACGGAAGAGGATATCCGGGCCTTTTGCAACGGGCAGATCGCCCATTACAAGATTCCGAAATACATCCGCTTTGTCGAGGGCTTTCCGATGACCGTCACCGGGAAGGTGCAGAAGTACCTGATTCGCCAGAAGATGAAGGATGAACTGGCGCTGGTGGAAGACAAAACTGCCTGACCTAGAGGGTCAATGCCCGCTGGGCGCGGCATGGCGACATCGAGAAAACCGGCAATCGGCTGGATTCAGCAGGCGATAAGCAAAGGCTAGGCAACCACGGCGGAACCGGCCTGCGATTCAGCTGCTGCCCGCCGCGCGGCTTCGGCCGACTGTACTTCTTCAACTCTTTTCAGAAACTCGTTAATAGCCGGAAAATTGTTCTGCAATGCCACGTCGGAGGCCCGGCCGGACGGCCCGGTCAGCAAGGGTGAGGCACCGCATTTGATGAACAGCTGGACCACCTTGAAATTGCCGCGCTGAGCGGCACGCATCAAGGGTGTCATGCCTTGATCATCGACGGTATCGAGATCGAATTGCATGGTCAACAGGGTCTTGATGTAGGGCAGATTGTCGCGCGCAATGGCGTCGAGTAGCACCTGGGTTGCTTCGGAATTCTGTTTGCGCGGTTTCGGTTCCAGCCCGGAAGGAAGCATTTTGGCACCGTAGTTGAGCAAGGACAGCGCAACCATGACAGTCAATGCGATCAGCATGGGCATCTGGCTGATGCCCAGGCTGTTGGCCCACTGGTCCGGTAGGTTGGCGCCGATGGCCAGCAATGCATAAAGCAGAAAGAAGAAAAACCGCACATAGAGGAACAGGGCAAAGACGACCATCAGGCCCAACATCGCCATAATAAGGCCCGGATCCATCCCGAGCCTGTCGACCAAATGACGGGGAACATTGGCAACCAGCGCCATCGTCCCGACAAGCCCGAGCAAGGTCCACTCCCTGATTTGTTTTTGTCTGACGATGTCCATAATCAATCCGTTTCAGGCACTCCGATGGCAGGAGAGCGGGAAGTTGGTCACTCTGAACGAGAAGGAGTTGCTTCGGCCCTGTTCGATGACCGATCCACTCCAGATGGAGTGTCGTCCCCCTAATTTAGCGCATCTAGCGCCCCGATGGAATTTTCTTATTCAGAAGAAAATGGTTTTCATCATGGAATTATCCCTACCGCAACAATAGAATGGCAACATTTATGCATAGCGGCAATCCGATTATTCCAAGGGCACGGGGAGACAGCAATGAAGCAGAAATGGGTGTTTGCGTTCGAGGAAGGTGACGGCAAGAACAAGATGCTGCTTGGCGGCAAGGGCGCCAACTTGTGCGAGATGACGCAGATCGGCCTTAATGTTCCGCCCGGCTTCGTGATTACCACCGACGCCTGCCTCGCGTTTCTTGAAAAAGACCGCCTGCCCGAGGGTGCGATGGAAGAGACCCTGGTACATATGAAGGCGCTGGAGAAAAAAACCGGCAAGACCTTCGGCGGTGCCGACAACCCCTTGCTGGTTTCCGTGCGTTCGGGTTCGGCCATGTCGATGCCGGGCATGATGGACACCATCCTCAACCTCGGTCTCAACCCGACCACGCTCAAGGGCCTGATCGCCCTGACGGGCAATCCGCGTTTCGGCTACGACGCATGGCGTCGATTCATTCAGTTGTTTGGCAAGATTGCCCTCGGTATTAGCGACGAGCATTTTGATTCGGCCATGACGCTGATCAAGACCCGCTACGGCGCCAGCCAGGACGTGGATCTGAAGACCGAGCATCTGGCAGAACTGGCCAACGAGTTCCTCGCCATCGTCCAGCGGCATACCGGCAAACCCTTCCCGGAGGATCCCTACCAGCAACTGGAGATTGCCATTGGCGCGGTGTTCCGCTCCTGGAACGGCAAGCGTGCGATCGACTACCGCCGGCAATTCAAGATCACCAGGGACATGGCCAGTGGTACCGCCGTGAATGTGGTGACCATGGTATTCGGCAACATGGGTACGGATTCCGGTACCGGCGTCGGTTTTACGCGCAACCCGGGTACCGGCGAAAACCTCATCTACGGTGAATACCTGGTCAACGCTCAGGGCGAAGACGTGGTGGCGGGCATTCGCACACCGAAGGCGATTGCCGAGATGGAACAGGAAATGCCGGAAATCTTCCGGCAGTTGCAGGAATTGCACTCGCGGCTTGAAACGCACTATGCGGAAGTGCAGGATTTCGAATTTACCATCGAGAAGGGCACGCTCTACTGCCTGCAAACCCGCAATGGCAAGATGAATGCGCGGGCGATGTTGCGTACCTCGGTCGAAATGCACAGGGATGGCCTGATCACCCGTGAGAAAGCCCTGATGCGGATCGATCCGATGCTGCTGGAACAAATGCTGGCGCCCCAGCTCGCGGCCGATTTCAGGGGCAAGCCGCTCGCTACCGGCCTGCCGGCGTCCCCTGGTGCTGCCTCTGGCAAGATCGTGTTCGACGCCGACACGGCGGAAGAGCGCGGCCGCGCCGGCGAGCGGATCATCCTGGTGCGCGAGGAAACCAAGCCGGAAGACATCCATGGCTTCTTCCAGGCGCAGGGTATTCTGACCAGTCGCGGCGGCAAGACTTCGCACGCGGCGGTGGTGGCCCGCGGCATGGGCAAGCCCTGTGTCTCCGGTTGCGAGGCGATTGTCATTGACGACCATGCGCGGCGCGCAATCATCGGCGAGACGACCTTGCACGAAGGTGACGTGATCACCATCGACGGCAGTACCGGCAAGGTCTATGCCGGCGAAGTACCGACGGTCGAAGCGACGTTTTCCGAGGACATGGCAACCCTGCTGGGCTGGGCCGACGAAGTCTCCCGCCTCAAGGTCATGGCCAATGCCGACACCCCCGACGACGCGGCGCGTGCACGGGTTTTCGGCGCCATGGGCATCGGCCTGTGCCGCACCGAGCGCATGTTCAACAGCTCCGATCGCCTGCCGATCGTGCAGGAAATGATCCTCGCCGAGTCGGTCGAGGAACGCCAGGCCGCACTGGATCGCCTGCTGCCGATCCAGCGCTCCGACTTCAAGGGCATCTTCAAGGCCATGAAGGGCCTGCCGGTGACCGTGCGCCTGCTTGATCCGCCGATGCACGAATTTCTGCCGACCGCCTCGCAACTGGAACTGGAAATCGCTCACCTGCACCATCTGCGCGACTCGATCAAGACCCTGGAAGAACTGCCGGAAACACTGAAACTGCTCAATCCGAAGCTCTACCAGCAGTACTCGGACGGCCTCTCCAAGCTGTCGCTGGCCATGTCCATCTTCAAGGACAGCCACCTTGAGGAGGATGTAATCCACAAGAAGGAAAAGATACTGAAAAAGGTCCGCGCATTGTCCGAGGTGAATCCCATGCTCGGCCACCGCGGCGTGCGCCTCGGGATCACCTATCCCGAAATCTACATGATGCAGATCCAGGCCATTCTCGAAGCCGCGGCCCTGTGTGCCAAAGACGGGATCGAGGTCCATCCCGAAATCATGGTGCCGCAGGTGGCGACCGTCGAAGAATTGCGCCGCATCCACAGCTACGTGCAGCGTCTGCACAAGGTGGTGGAACTGACCCATGGCATCAAGGTGGACGTCAAGTTCGGCAGCATGCTCGAAGTGGTGCGCGCCTGCCTGCGGGCCGGGCGCATGGCCGAAGATGCCGAGTTCTTCTCCTTCGGTACCAACGACCTGACCCAAGCCACGTTCTCCTTCAGCCGCGAGGATGCAGAGAACAAATTCCTGCCAGCCTACATCGAAACGGGGATTCTCCAGGACAATCCCTTCGAAGTGCTCGATCAGAAGGGCATCGGCCAATTGATGAAAATGGCCGTCAGCGAGGGACGCAAGACCCGGCCGGACCTGAAAGTGGGGATCTGCGGCGAGCATGGCGGACATCCGGCATCGATCCGCTTTTGCCATGACATCGGGCTCACCTACGTCTCCTGTTCCGGGCCGCGCGTGCCGATCGCCCGTTTGGCGGCTGCGCAGGCACAGCTGATGGAGGCCGGTGGCGCGGTTACCAAGAACGCATAGGTCAGTACGTGCCAGTGGCAATGCCATAATCAGGCCCATGGACGATAGCGAATTCATGGGGTTGGCGCTTGACCTGGCACGCGAGGCAGGTGCGGCCGGTGAAGTGCCGGTGGGCGCGGTAGTGGTGATGGACGGGGAAGTGGTCGGCCGTGGCAGCAATCAGCCCATCGGGCGGCACGATCCGACAGCGCATGCCGAAATCATGGCGCTCAGGGATGCCGCCACCCGGCTTGGCAACTACCGCTTGCCGGGCAGTACGCTGTATGTGACGCTGGAACCCTGCGCCATGTGCGCCGGCGCGATCATGCATGCGCGCATCGACCGCGTCGTGTTCGGCGCGCGCGACCCGAAAACCGGTGCAGCCGGCAGCGTGATCGACCTGTTCGCCGAATCCCGCCTCAATCACCACACTTCAGTGTCCGGCGACGTGCTGGCCGAGCAATGCGGCAGCCTGCTGTCGGGGTTTTTTGCGGCGCGGCGCGGCCGCACGCTGGTGGCGTGACGGATTCCTGCATGCAAATCCGCATCAGCCTGCCGCAGCAAACCCTGGAACTGCATGACGAGCGTGGCACCTTGCTGCGCCGTTACCTGGTATCCACGGCGAAAAACGGAGCCGGCGAAGAGAACGGCAGTTTTTGCACGCCGCGCGGGCGGCATGTCGTGCGGGCAAAAGTCGGCGCCGGCGAGACGGCGAATGCGGTGTTCGTGCGCCGCCGTCCGACCGGCGAAGTGTGGACGCCGCAACTCGCCGAAGAATTTCCGGGCCGCGACTGGATACTGACGCGCATCCTCTGGCTGTCGGGCAAGGAGCCGGGACGCAACCGGCTGGGCGAAGTCGATACCATGCGCCGCTACATCTATTTGCACGGCTCGCCCGACAGCGTGGCCATGGGCACACCGGGTTCGATCGGTTGTGTGCGCATGAAGAACAGCGACATCATCGAATTGTTCGACCTGATCCCGGTACGGACGCCGGTGGATATCGTTGAATTCGGTGTCGAGGCCGGGTCATGGACCGAACTCGCAGAGCAGGCGCGCCAGGTGCGCGAGACGGTGTTCGTCGATGAACAAGGGGTGCCGCGGGATATCGAAATCGATGAGCACGACGCCGCCAGTCGTCATGTCGTTGCCAGCGATGCCGACGGTGGCGCAATCGGCACGGGGCGTTTGCTGGCCCATGGTAAATCGGGCCACATCGGCCGCATGGCGGTGCTGGCCGACTGGCGCGGCAAGGGCGTCGGCCGCGCCCTGCTGGAACGCTTGCTGGAAGATGCGGCCGGCCGCCAAATGCGGCATCTGGCCTTGCACGCGCAAACGCAGGCCAGCGGTTTCTACCGGCGTTTCGGCTTTGTCGAGGAAGGGCCGGAATTCATGGAAGCCGGCATTCCGCACCGGACCATGGTGCGCTCAAGCTAAACCGGTAGCGCAGCCGATTGCCGGACCTCGCCCCGGGTAGCCAGGTCTGTTCATCGAAGCTGGTCCAGCCGTCGCTGCCGACGCACAGCACGGTCGAGCCGCGTGTGCCGTAATCCGGCGACTTGACGAAGGCCGAGGAGAGCAGGCGTTCCCAGTCGAGCGGAATTCCGGTCTGCGGCAGGTGTTCGTCGGCATGAATGCCATCGTCCTGCAACAGGGCAAACAGCGCCCGATCGTCGGGTAGCCGATCGAGGGCTTGCGCCAGCGCCGTCTTGCCGGCGCCGACTTTTGGCCACGGCGTATCGAGCAGATGATTGGATACCCCATAGACGCCCGGCTCCAACTGCCGCGGCGATCCACCCATGTTCGATGACCACCACAGGGTTTCGCCGTCGCCTGCCAGCAGGTTGTAGCCGTTGTATGCGCTGCCCCGCGCGGCAATGCGTTCGAGATAGTCCTGCGGGGTTTCGCTTCCCGTCAGAAACTCCGCCACCAGCGCGCCGCGCGACGGTACGCCGCTGCGATTCTGCGCCGGATCGCGAAAATTGGTCAGGGCGGCGAAGCGTCCGTTGCGGGTGACGCCCATCCAGGTGCCGCCGGCTTCGACATCACGCCCTGCCAATACCTGCGGCGCGTGTTTCCAGAAGGCGGCAGGCGCCGTCGGCCGGACGAAGAACTCGTCGCGATTCGCTGCAACCACCAGAGGGTAGCCGGCATGAACCCGCCAGGCGACGAGGATGAGGCACATCTTTCGCGTCAGGCTATTTCGTAGGGCAGGGACAGAAATTCCAGGCGCTCGCCGGCAAGCGCGCCGACATGAACTTCACCGGCTTCGACGGCGCCGATCTGGACGCAGACCAGGCACTCGAAGCCGCCGGCCGGGGAGGGCGCCGCGCTGACAATCGTCCCGCAATGCTGGTCGCCCGTTTCCGGCGCATAGACGTGAGCACCGGGTGAGGGCGCCGCAGCGAGCCGGGCGCGGAAGGTGCGGCGCTTTACCTTGCCCAGGTACTGAGTGCGGGCGACGATTTCCTGGCCCGGATAGCAGCCCTTGCTGAAACTCACTCCCGCCACGGCAGGCAGTTCCATGTTCAGCATCTGCGGCACGAAGGCTTCCTGGGTGGCCGCAACGACCCGCGGTTGCCCGGCGGCGATCTCGAGCCACTGCCATGCCGCGAGGCCCACCGGTCGGGCCACGGCAGCAAGTTTCTGCCAATGCGACGCTGCTACACCTGCGTCGACTGCCAGCAGCCAGCGCGTGTCATCGAGCCTGATTGCCTGCCCGCCTTCGATCGCGGCTACGCCGAAGCGGGGCAGTTGGGGGAGTACATCACCAAAAGTCGGCGCCGGCGACACGGCAATTGCGGTCGAACAGCCGATCAGGGCGCGCTCCGCCGTCGCATCATTGAGCTTTACCTTCCCGCGCAGCACGTACATCGACAGTTTTTTCAAAATCATGGGCAGGATGTCGCGCGGCAGCATCAGCAGGAAATCATCGCCGTCGCGCCAGACCAACAGCAGCGCCAACAGTCGTCCCTTGGCTGTGCATAGACCGGCAAAGCGCGCGCCGCCCGGCGTGATGCCATTGATGTCGTTGGTCACCAGGTTGTGCAGAAAAGTGGCGGAATCGACGCCACTGACGCGAATCAGACCCAGATCGGTCAGGGGCGCCACCACTGCTTTGTCGCGCGCCGCGACCAGTTCATCCGCGGTGCCGTCGAATCGACTGCCATCCGCCGCCAGTCCTTGGGCAGCAAGGAAAGAATTCCATTCCTGGGTCATGGCATGCGTCCGGGTTGAGGGTTTGGTAATGCTATTATCGCGGTCATGGTGCAGATTGCGCCGGCCCCTGTTTATTCAAGACATCATGCGTACATTCAAATTTGTTCTGTTGATGGTCATTCTCGCATTTGTCGCTGCGATCGTGGGTGTCAGTTGGTTTACAACGCGCCATTTACCCATGCGCAGTGACCCGACCATGTTCTCGATACCGGCAGGCGCCAGCCTGCGCACGGCGGCACAGGTGATCGAGTCTGCGGGCATCGATCTCCCGGCGTGGCAACTGGAAATGCTGGGTCGTGTCATGGGACGCTCTTCGAAGATCAAGGCCGGCAGCTATGAGGTGGAAGATGGACTCACTGCATTGGCCCTGCTCGACAAATTGACGCGCGGTGACGTGACGCAGGGGGAACTGGTTCTGGTGGAAGGCAAGACATTTCGCCAGTTGCGCGCCATGATCAATCAACATCCTGATCTCGCCCATGACTCGCAGAAGTTCAGCGATGCCAAGATACTTACCCAACTGGGTATCAAGGAAACCCATCCGGAAGGCTTGTTCTTTCCCGATACTTATTTGTTCAACAAAGGTAGCAGTGATTTCGACGTGCTGCGTAGGGCCTACAAGGCGATGCAGCCCAAACTGGCCGCTACCTGGGAGAAACGTGAAAGCACCCTGCCGGTCAAAACACCCTACGAACTGTTGATCCTGGCCTCGATCGTGGAAAAGGAAACCGGTGTGCCTGCGGATCGGCCGCAAGTCGCAGCCGTTTTCGTCAATCGGCTGCGCCGCGGAATGCTGCTGCAGACTGATCCGACAGTGATTTATGGTCTTGGCGAGCGCTTCGACGGCAATTTGCGCAAGATAGATTTGCAGACCGACACGCCATGGAATACCTACACGCGACCCGGTTTGCCTCCGACCCCGATTGCCATGCCGGGCCTGGCTTCGCTGCAGGCAGCGGCGAAACCGCCACCGAGCGACATGTTGTACTTCGTGGCTCGCGGCGATGGATCGAGTGAGTTTTCGGCCACCTTGGACGAACACAACAGCGCTGTCGCGAAATACCAGAAGAAGCAGTAGGCGCATGCCGCGCGGTTGTTTCATCAGTTTCGAAGGTATCGATGGTGCCGGGAAAAGTACCCAGCACGCATGGATGGTGCAATATCTGCGTAGCCAGGGGCGTACCGTAGTCGCCACCCGCGAACCCGGCGGGACGCCTTTGGGCGAGAAGCTTCGGGCTTTGTTGCTGGCGGAACCGATGCATCTGGAAACTGAGGCCCTGCTGATGTTTGCGGCCCGCAGGGAACATATCGCGCAGGTCATAGAACCGGCACTGGCGCGTGGCGAGTGGGTCGTCTGCGATCGTTTCGTCGATGCCTCGTTTGCCTACCAGGGAGGAGGGCGAGGACTCGACTGGAAAAAGCTCGAAGATCTGGCGCAATGGGTGTTGGGCGACCTGCAACCGGATCTCACTCTGGTCTTTGACGCGCCGGTCGCAATTGCCCAGCAGCGGCTTCATGCCGCGACTTCTGAGCCGGACAGATTCGAGCAGGAACATGCGGAATTTTTCGAACGGGTGCGGGCGGCCTATCTTCGAATTGCGGCAGAAAACCCGGTCCGCGTGCGCCTCATCGATGCCACGCAGACTCCTGACATAATTAATAAAGTACTTGAGAAACTAGTTGCAACAATTTGATTTAAAGCAGTTACATTGGAACGAACTAATACGGGAGCAACTTCTCGGACAGGGGCTCGACCGCCTCCCGCATGCCGTGCTTCTGGTCGGGCCAGCGGGAGTCGGCAAGACTGCCTTCTCTGAACAGCTTGCCGCGCTTCTGCTCTGCGAATCTGCTGGACCGGATCTGGCTGCCTGCGGTGAATGCCAGGCTTGCCGCTGGCTGGATGCCGGCAATCACCCGGACTTCAGGCGGGTCGCGCCGGAGGGCGATGATGAACCCGAGGAAGGTGCCACTGAAAAGGCCGTTGAAAAGACTAAAAAGAAAAGCCCAGGAATCATCCGCATCGCCCAGATCCGCGAACTCGAAGCCTTCGTTTTCACCGGCAGCCATCGAAACGGCAACCGCGTCGTGCTTATTACCGAGGCCGAATTAATGCCTCTTGCGGCCGCAAATGCACTTCTTAAAATACTTGAAGAACCTCCATCAAGCGTTTATTTCATATTGGTTTCATCAAAAACAAAATCACTCTTGCCGACCATCCGCAGCCGCTGCCGGGTGATTCCTTTTGGTGCTCCGGGCGCGGCTGCGGCCACAGCTTGGCTAGTCGGTGCCGGGCTGGAAAAACAGGCAGGGCGCTACCTCCAATTGGCCGGTGGCGCTCCCATGCGCGTAGCGCAGTGGCAGGATCAGGGGCAACTGGGTCCGATCGATGCGCTGGTCGATTCCCTGATCTCACCGCTAACCGACCCGATCGCCCTGGCGGTACGTTGGGACGGCTTGCTCAAGGGGGATGCGGTGTTTCGCATGGAAAACCTGGTCGAAGGGGTTCAGCGCTGGCTGTTCGATCTGGCACAGGAGCGCATGACCGGTGAGCTTCGCTACCACGGCGGTTGGCCTCGCCCGAAAGGCGTGCAAAGTCTCAGCCCGCAGGCCTTGCTGGCCGCCTGGCGCGAGATCAACCAGTTCCGTCGCAGCGCGCGCCACCCCTTGAATCAATTATTGTTTCTGGAAAACCTGGCGGCCCATTATTTGCGCGCCCTGCGTCCGGCCGCCTTGTGAATACGCTACTGGTTGATTCGCACTGCCACCTCGATTTCCCCGACTTTCAAGGCCGGGAAGTTGAACTTCTGGCCGCCATGAAATCCAACGGCGTGGGTTGGGCGCTGATCGCGGGAGTCACTCTGGAGCGTTTTCCGGCCGTGTTGGCTCTGACCGGACGTTTTCCCAATTTGTACGCGGCGGTCGGTGTTCATCCCGACACTCAGGACGGCCAGGAGGCCGATGAAAACACGCTGATTCGCCTTTCCGAACATCCGAAAGTAGTCGCGATCGGCGAAACAGGGCTGGACTATTACCGTCTCGAAGGCAATCTGGAATGGCAGCGCGAGCGTTTTCGCACCCATATCCGCGCTGCGCGAAAAACACGCAAGCCATTGATTATTCACACTCGCGAGGCTGCTGCCGATACCTTGCGGATTCTTGAGGAGGAGGGGGCGGGCGAAGTTGGAGGTGTGTTTCATTGCTTTACCGAGACCCTTGCCGTGGCGGAGGCAGCTCTTGCTCTCGGCTTTCACATTTCCATTTCCGGTATTGTCACGTTCAAGAATGCGCTACAAATCAAAGAGGTGGCAAGCTTCGTCCCGCTCGACCGGCTACTCGTCGAGACCGACGCCCCTTACCTGGCCCCCGTCCCGCATCGCGGCAAGCTGAATCATCCCGCTCTGGTACGCCATGTCGCCGAAGAAGTGGCAAGGCTGAAGGGCATCAGTCTGGAAGACTTGGCGCACGCCACGACAGGCAATTTTTTTCACCTTTTTGGTACTCATTGAAATGCGCAGGCTATTGATAGTAATTATGTTATTGGTTTTCCACGGGATCGTTCAGGCAGGGGCCTACGACGATATTCTCGTCGCCGCCAACAACGATGACACGGCAACGGTGCTAGGCCTGCTCCAGCGCGGGATGGACGTAAACACGGCCGATCAGACCGGCACGACCCTGCTGATGATTGCTTCCCGCAATGGCAACATGCCCTTGCTGCAAGCGCTCCTTGCCAGGCGGGCCAACGTCAATCGGCGCAACCAACATGGCGATACAGCCTTGCTGATGGCGGCGCTCAAACCTGGGCTTGGAGCGACCAAGGCGCTGATTGAAAGTGGTGCGGATCTCAATCCAAGTGGCTGGACGCCTTTGCACTACGCGGTGTTTAGCGGCAGCAAAGAAGTCGCAGGATTGTTGATTGCCAGGGGTGCGAAGATGGATTCCCGTGCGCCCAATGGACAAACGGCGCTGATGTTGGCAGTCAAACAGGGAAAGCTCGAACTTGTGCAGCTATTGATCGATGCCCGCGCGGACATGAATCTGGCGGATTACGACGGACTTACGGCCATAGGCTTGGCGAAGAAACTGGTCCACTCGGATATCGTCAAGTATCTGCGCAAGGCCGGGGCAGTCGAATAACCGCTTGAATGGCGAACTGCATGACAACCGATACTCTTATACTTCGCATAATTGGTATTATGTAAATAAATAGCGCCAACAGGAATAAGTACGTCAGAGATCGAGCTGCAAGGCCGCCAGACGAGCATACAGCCCTCCTTGCCTGCGCAGATCCTCCGGTGTTCCGGTCTCGACGATGCGCCCTTGCTCCATCACCACGATCCGATCGACCATCTGTACGGTGGCCAGCCGATGGGCGATGATCAAGGTGGTGCGTCCCTCCATCGCGGCATTCAGGCCCCTTTGAACCAGTATTTCGGATTCGGCGTCGAGCGCGCTGGTGGCTTCGTCGAGCAGAAGCATGGGAGCGCCCTTCAGGATCGCCCGCGCAATGGCAATACGCTGCCGCTGGCCGCCTGACAACCGCGTGCCGCGTTCGCCGAGAAAGGTCTGGTAGCCCTCCGGCAAGCGCTCGATGAACTCCCCGACCAGCGCGGCCCGTGCCGCCTGAATCACTTCTTCGTCGCTTGCCGTGGCCCGGCCGTAACGAATATTTTCCAGCGCATTGGCGGAAAAGATCACCGGGTCCTGCGGCACGATGGCTATGCCGCTGCGCAGGTCGTGCAGGCTGAGTTGCCGGATATCCTGCCCGTTGAGCCTGATACTGCCGGCCGAGACCTCGTAATAGCGCAGCAACAGCTGGAACAGACTGGTCTTGCCGGCACCCGAAGGTCCGACCAGGGCGACGCTTTCACCCGGGGCAATTTCCAGATTGATGTCGTCCAGTGCCAGCGTCTGCGGGCGCGCCGGATAACTGAAGACCACGTGTTCGAAGCAGATCCGCGCCTGCGCCGGATGAACCGGCGTCTCGGGCCGCATGACTTCCCGGATCGCCGGTTCGGCCTGTAGCAGCTCCAGCAACCTTTCCGTCGCCCCGGCCGCACGCATCACGTCGCCCCACACTTCCGCCATGGTGCCCACGCCACCAGCCACCAAGGCCGCGTAAAGCACGAAGGACGCCAGTTGCCCGCCCGTCAGAATGCCGTCATGGACCTGGCGCGCACCTATCCACAGCACGAAAATGATGGTGCCCATCACCGCCGTAATGATCAGCACTGTCAGCGCCGAGCGCACCCGAGTGCGACGGATGGCCGTGACGAAGCTGCTTTCCGTGCGCCCGGCAAAGCGTCCCGCTTCCTGTTTTTCCTGCGTAAATGCCTGCACTGTCGGCATTGCGTTGAGGATTTCCCCGGCCAGCGCGGACGCATCGGCGATCCGGTCTTGCGACTCGCGCGACAGTTTCTTGACCCGGCGGCCAATCGCAATGATGGGCAAGGTCAGCAAGGCCATCAGGCCGAGGTTCAGCGAGAACAGGTAAAAACTGGTGACGGCCAGCAT
>JANMTA010000054.1:0-7439 GCA_031389965.1 Betaproteobacteria bacterium | reverse complement strand
TCGAACCAGTCGGCGATTTCGTCGAAGCCTTCGTCGCGCGCGGTCTTGGCCATGCCCGGGTACATGTCGGTGTACTCGTGCGTCTCGCCGGCAATCGCGGTCTTCAGGTTGGCGGCGGTTTCGCCGAAAGGCAGGCCGGTGGCGGGATCGCCGCAGGTTTCGAGATACTCGAGGTGGCCGTGAGCGTGGCCGGTCTCGCCTTCAGCAGTGGAGCGGAAAACGGCGGAAACGTCATTGTAGCCTTCGATGTCGGCCTTGTTCGCGAAATACAGGTAGCGGCGGTTGGCCTGCGATTCGCCGGCAAACGCGGCTTTCAGGTTGCCTTCGGTTTTGGATCCCTTGAGTGTTGCCATGTTGGTACTCCTCTGCGTTGGAATGGAGGCGCCGCGCCGTCGCGCGGCCCCAAGTCACAAAGCGCAAGCGCTCGCGGACCTGGACAAACTTTAGCCGAGGAAGCGGGCAAGTTCTAATTGTATTTTTCGACTGAGGCGATAGAGGCCGGCTATTGGCTCAGCGCGTCGGGCGGGTTCCCGGCAAACGGCAGTCGAGTACCGCCTGACGCATCACGTCGATCGCCTTGTGCCGCGGAAAGCTGGAACGCCAGACCAGACCGACGCGGCGTGTCGGGCTGGGTTCGACAAAGGACTTGACCCGCAGCAGTGGATCGTCGGCGGGAATGCCATCGACGCTGCTGGCCGGCATCACCGTGACGCCGACGCCGGACGACACCATGTGGCGGATGGTCTCCAGCGAGCTGCCTTCCAGCACCTGCGGCGATTCACCGCGACTGGCACGAGTACACAAGTCCAGCACCTGGTCGCGAAAGCAGTTGCCGGCGCCCAGCATCAACAAGGGTTCATCGAGCAGCTGCTCCGGCCGTAGCGACTTGAGCCCGGCCCAGGGATGGGCTATCGGCACCAGGGTGCGAAAGGCTTCGTCATAGACCGGCTGCGCGACGAGGCCGGGCTCGTCGATCGGCAAGGCCAGCACCAGCACATCGAGTTCGGCGGACTTGAGTCGTTCCAGCAGGTTTTCGGTGTAGCCCTCGGCGATGTAGAGCGGCATCTGCGGCGCGCGCGCCTTGACCCGCGGCACCAGTGCCGGCAACAGCCAGGGGCCGATGGTATAGATCACACCGAGGCGCAAGGGGCCTGCGAGCGGGTCCTTGCCAGTGGCGGCGACCTCGCCTACGCGGGCGGCTTCGGCCAGCGCCCGCTCCGCCTGCGCCACCACCTCGGCGCCGATCGGCGTCGTGCGGACATCGCCCGAACTGCGCTCGAACAGGGCGACGCCGAGTTCCTCTTCAAGCTTCTTGACCGCCACCGACAGCGTCGGCTGCGAGACGTTGCACTTGTCCGCCGCGCGCCCGAAATGGCGCTCGCGGGCGAGGGCAACAATGTAGCGGAGTTCGGTCAGGGTCATGGGCGATAGCAGGGATCGTATGGCGGTGCGGCGCATTGTAGCGCCCGCGTATTCCGGGTGGCCTGCCCGGCAACGGACACCCTGTTTCGCAAACTCCGGACTATCCGATCACCCAGGGCATCACCACCGGCAGCAGCAAGGCGGTCATCAGGCCGTTGAGGCCCATAAAAGCCATCAGGCGGGGCATGCCGGATATTGGGCCTTTCCATCCATTCCGGCCTGCAAGCACCAAGCAAGCCGGCATTGATATGAATCAATGTAATCGCGCTGCACTGCAGCACAATATCCGCTGAAGGTGCGAGAACATCCGTACCGGCGAGCGTCGTTTCTGCATGGATTCCTCGCCGCACAAGGAGTACCACATGACACGCAATCGTTTCATGGGTGTCGTTGCCGTTCCCATGACAGATGTATTGGCAAAGCTGATGCCGGACCGTGGCGCGAGGCTGGCGCCCGTCGCAGCGATGCCGTGACGACGCCGCACTCCCCAGACCGATGAACCGCGCTTCGCCCCAGCCGACAGAACCCATCCACGGTCCGCGCCTACCGGTCACGGACAGATTCCGCCTGTTGCGCTATTTCACGATTGCCGCGCTGTCGATATTCCTGATTGTCGGCACCGCTCTTTACGTTCTCGAACGAGGCGAACTTGCCTTCTTCGATGATGTGCAAAAGGGGCAAGCCGCATTTTTCAGAAAGGCTCAGGCGGATCTCTCCGGTAAAACCGAGCGAGCGGCAAAAAAAAGCCTGGTGGCCGCGCAGGAGGCGGCCAACGAAAACATGACCGACCTCCTCGCCAATCTCCTGTGGGAGTCGGATTTCAGACCGTTTATTGCCCGGGTCCAGTCGCTTTCGGTTGATCGCTGCCGGAGGATCGATGAGTACAGGAAGATTCCGGCGACGATGGCACCCGAGGCGCGCAAGGAGTGTTTCGCCGAACTGGGACGACAAATCAGGGCGCTGCCGGAATTTGCCGCACTGGACAGGAGAACCTTCAGTGCCATGAAAGGCAGCACGGTATTCAAGGTCAAGGCCTACGACCTGCGCGGACTCACGATTTATTCTTCGGAGCACAGGCAGATAGGCGAAGACAAGGCCACCAACGCCGGTTGGCGTTCGGCGGCCGCGGGAAAGGCAGCGAGCGAGCTCACCCATCGCGACCAGTTCAGCGCCTTCGAAGGCATGGTCGAAAACCGCGATCTGCTTTCCAGCTACATCCCGGTGCGCCGCAATGGCAGCGACAAAGTGCTCGGCGTCTTCGAAATCTATGCAGATGTCACGCCGTTTTTGAACCAGGTCAAGGGCAGTTCTGCCGAGCTGTCCGCGATCGTGGCTGCCAATCAGGAAAAAATCGAACAAGCCGCCCACCATGACGCCGAAGTAGTCGCCGCGAATTCCGCCAAGTTGCTCAGGGTGGTCGGTGCGCTGCTGGTTGTGCTTTTTGTGGCCTTGCTGTTGATCGTCAAGCGCGGTCAAACCCTGATTGATGCCCAGGCCCTTGCCCAGGAACAAAACGCCGCGCGGGAACGTTTATGGCACCACGAGAAGATGTCGGCCATGGCGGCCATGGCGGCCAACGTTTCGCATGAAACCGGCAACGCGCTGACCATCATCTCCGGCCTGGCACGCGAGCTTTCCGATCCGCAGCCGGGCGGCATTGATTCGCAGGAAGCCACCCGCCTGATCGCCGAACAAACCAACCGCATCGTGCGCATGAGCCGCCAGATCAACACGTTTGCCATGGCGGGCGGCGACACGCCCGAGCTCACGGACGTCAATCGGCTGATCGAGGCCGTATGCTACTTTTTCAACTTTGACCTTCGCTTTCGCAGCAAACCGATCGAGTTCCGCGCCGGCGAACGCGTACCAACGTGCATGCTGGTTTCCGACCATCTGAAGGAAGTCCTGATGAATCTCCTGCCGAGCCGGCGCGGACGCGTTAGCGTAGCAACCACTCCCTGCGAGCAAGGCGTGACGATCCGGATTACTACCGAATCGGCCACCGACAGCGCTGTTCCGGAGCATGCCGCAGGCCTCTCGGACGCGCAGCTCGAACTGGCAAAGCGACGCGTCACGGACATGGGCGGCACGCTCAAACTGAGTGGGGCCAATGCCGGGCAGATCGAGATCATTCTCCCCACGGAGCTGCAGCAGGGCGCGGCGCAATAGCGCGGCGCTGCTGCCTGAGCCGGCGCCCCGAGAGTCCGGGGCAAAAGGTCATAATTGCCCGCATGTCCGCTGCACTGCCGCCCCTGATCCGAGCCCTGCTCGACGCGAACCGCTATCCGCATGCCGCCGCGCGCGTCGACCTGGTCGAGACCCATGCCTCCTGGCTGCTGCTGGCCGGCGAATTCGCCTACAAGATCAAGAAACCGATCACCCTGCCCTTCCTCGATTACGGCACGCTGGCGCGGCGCGAGGCCTGCTGCCGGGCGGAACTGTCGCTGAACCGGCGCCTCGCACCCGATCTTTATCTCGACGTGGTGCCGATCGGCGGCAGCCCGCTGCAGCCGCAAATCGGCGAGCTGCCGGCGATCGAATGGGCGGTACGCATGCGGCGCTTCGACGAGAGCGGCCGACTCGATCACATGGCGGCACGCGGTGAATTGCAGGCCGGGCATCTGTCGCAACTGGCCGCCACGCTCCGCGCCTTTCAACAAGCCGCCGCCGTCGCCGCGCCCGGTACGGCCTTCGGCGTCCCGGAACAGGTACTCGCGGCGGCGCGCGAAAATTTCGTCGAGCTGCGCCAGCTGCTGCCCGCAGCCGCACAAGCCCCGGTCGAAGCGCTGGCGCGCTGGACCGAAGCGGAGTTTGCGCGGCGTGCCGGCGATTTCGCCGCGCGCAAGGCCAGCGGCTTCATCCGCGAAGGCCACGGCGACCTGCACCTGGGCAACCTGGTGCTGATCGACGGCCGCGTGACGCCCTTCGACTGCATCGAGTTCAACGAGGATTTTCGCTGGAACGATCCCGCCAGCGAGATCGCCTTCGTCTGGATCGACCTGCTCGACCATGGCCAGCCCGGCCTTGCCGCCTGGTGGCTGAATGCCTGGCTGGAAACCGGCGGCGACTTCGCGGCGCTGCGGGTGCTGCGCTTTTACGCCGTGTACCGCGCCGTGGTGCGGGCCAAGATCGCGACCTTGCGTGGCAGACAGGAAGAGCCGGAAGCAGCCTGCGGCGAACGCGACCTGGCGCACGCTTACCTGCAACTCGCCGCAAAGATCGCCGCACCGCCAGCGCCGACTCTTGTGATTACCTGCGGCCTGTCCGGGTCGGGCAAAACCACGGCAAGTTCCGCGCGGCTGCTCGACTCGACCCTGAAGGCAGCCGGCAGCATCGTGTGCCTGCGCTCGGACGTGGAACGCAAGCGCCTGTTCGGATTGGCGCCGCATGACAACAGCAACTCAGCGCCGGATGGCGGCATCTACACGGCGGAAGCCACGACGCGCACCTATGCGCGACTGCTGGCATTGAGCCGCGAGCTGCTCCTTGCCGGCTGGCCGGTCATCGTCGATGCCGCCTTCCTCAAGCGTGCCGAACGCGACAGCTTTGCGGCACTGGCGGCAGAACTCGGGGTCGGCTTCAATATCCTCGACACCGAGGCGCCGCCGGAAGAACTTCACCGCCGCCTGCTGGCGCGCAGCGGCGATGCCTCGGAAGCGACCGTGGCAATACTCGAAAGACAGCTTGAGTGGTTCGAGCCGCCCGCCGCGGAAGAGCGCCGCGGCCTGATCCGCCCCTGAGCGGCGCCAATTCTTGATTGCGGCGGTCGCTTGCGGATCGTCAGGACAGGCCGCTGCGTATCCGTACGTGTCCCCTTTGCCTGGCGGCCGCAGATCGCGGGCGGTATTCGATGCCGCCGTCCAGCCGCAAACGCCAGGAGTCGAGCGCTTTCCAGAACAGGCGAGCCTCGCCTGCGGCCAGATGACCGTCGCTGCGGATCACGTCGAAGATCAGGCGCACCAGTTTCTGCCGCTCCCCTGCGCTGCCAACCTCGGCGAACAGGGTATCCAGAAGCGCCGGCGACATCAGGTAATTGCCGCGACCCTCGGGCAGCCCGATGGCATCTGCACAAAAATCGTAGAGCACCTCGAAGAAGTCCTCGCGCGTGATGCCGATATCCGCGAAGACGTCGTGTCGCGTCAGGCTTTCCAGTTCCGCGGCATCAACCCGGCCGTCGGCGAACAGCGCCAGAGCGATGAGGCGCGCCTTGGCACGCGGACTATCGACCGGGTAGGCCCGCAACGGGCGACCCGGGTGCCTGATCGGGGAAAAGCTATCCCTGGCTTGCATGGTCATCATGATGTGTCGGTCCTCAGGCGGCCAGCCGCTGCGGTACGCGATTCGCCGCGGCCAATGTGATCGGTTGCGGGGCATGCAAAGACCGGGCCTTCACCAGCCGACTGTGGGCGCAGGCGATCGCCAGTATTTCGGGCAACTGCTCCCGCCGCGCCACGCGCGCCACGGTTGCCGGGTCGGCATCGCAAAATGCCTTGCAGTCGTTGAGGGTGATCATGTGCTGTCTCCTTGGTTGTTTATTCGCCGCAGCAGGCTTGCTGCGTATGGAGGGCACTTTAATCAAGGCACAGCTTCTGATAAATAGAAGAATCTGGATACAATGCTCCCATTTTCCGGAACAGTTAATGAGCCCCGACGACCTCAATTTCCGCCACCTGCTCTACTTCTGGGCGGTCGCCAAGGAAGGCAGCATTACCCGTGCGGCGCAGCGGCTGAATCTCTCGGTGCAGACCATCAGCACCCAGCTCGGCGTCCTCGAGCGGCAACTGGGACAGGCCCTGTTCGCTCCGCAGGGACGTTCCCTGGTGCTGACCGAGGCCGGGCGCGCGGCGCTGGACTATGCCGATCAGATATTTCTGCTCGGCGAGCGGTTGCGCCATGCCGTAGCCGATCACGCTTCGGGACGCCGGCGCTTTGCCGTGGGCCTGAGCGAGGCGGTGCCCAAGCTGGTCGCCTTCCGCCTGCTCCGGCCGGTGCTGCAGGCGCCGCTGTCGATGCGCCTTGAATGCATCGAAGGCAATGTTGACTACCTGCTTGCCGAACTGGCGCTGAACCGGCTCGACCTCGTCCTGACGGACCGATCGGCGCCGACCGACGCTCATCGGAAGCTCCAGTCCAGACTGCTCGGCACGGTCGGCATCGACTTTTATGTCGCCGATCGGCTGCACGGGCAATATGCCGCAGACTTTCCGCGGCAATTGAACGGCGCGCCGGTGCTGCTTCCGGTGCGCAGCAACCCGCTGCGCGGCGCCATCGATGCCTGGTTCGCCCGGCACAACCTGAAGCCGGAAATCGTCGGCGAGTTTTCCGACAGCGCCCTGCTAAAGACATTTGGCCGCGCCGGGCTTGGCCTGTTTCCGGCGCCGGCGGGGATGCATGCCGACATCCTGGCTCAGTTCGGCGCCCGCTCGCTCGGCGCGCTCACCGATGTCCGCGAAAACTGGTATGCAATCGTCACCCAGCGGCGGATTCAGCATCCCGCCGTCGAGGTCATACAGGCCGGCGGGATCGCATCGCTGCTGGAATAAGGTCACGGCAGCGCAAGCTCGAGCAGGCGGCTCAGTTCGACGCCGAGCACGATGAACCAGACGAAGATCGCAATGCCGACGCCGGCGGCGGCGATGTCCTTGATGACCTTGATCTTCTCGTTGTGGCGCGTCTCGACGAAGTCGCAGAGTGCCTCGATCGCGCTGTTGAAGATCTCGGCCACCAGCACGAATGCGGTCACCACCAGGATCAGCAGAAAATCCACCCAGGCGCGCGCGCCGAAGGCGACCGCCAGCACCACGACCGACACCATCAGCTTGTAGGTGACCGACCAGTCGTAGAACACGGCGTAGCGCAGCCCCGAAATGACGGTCCGGATCTTGCGCAGGGGGTGGTAACCGGCGTCGCCGGTGCCGAGGAATTTGTGCCTCATTGTTTATGCTCTCGCCATGGCGGCAGGCGACGCAGGAGAACGACCCAGAGGGTCGCAAGCATTGCGCCGGCGACGACATCGC